>NZ_SLKM01000018.1:0-4618 GCF_007134575.1 Natronospira sp. | reverse complement strand
CCCACTCGCTGGCCATGGGCCAATCCGTTGCCAGAAGGTGCAAAACCCGCCGTGGCCTTGGAAGTCGCCACGAGTTGGACTGTGAATGACTGACGGCGGAGTATTCGCGGTACTCGGCGAGGACATACAGGGTGGAATCGTCAATGCTGCCAATGATGGGTCGATGATACCCCTTGGGCATCTCCACCTTCGTCCAGGCCTCGGCGGTGCGATGGCGGGCGTAAAGATGATCGCTATCCGAGGACAGAATCAGCCAGCCGTCCCCGTTTTCCGTGATGCTGTCCACGGAGGCGAGTTCCGGTAGGAATTCCAGACGCCACTCGCCCTCGGCATCCCTGACATGGACACCGCCCAGCCGGGTGCCGCCGATGAGACTGCCATCTGCCAGGATCTGCAATGGTTGCGCTAGTGGCGAACGCAGGACAAACAACTCGAGATTACCTTGCATGCCCTCCGGCACGGCCTCATCCCAGCCGCGGATATCGTCGAGCTCGTCAATACCGGTGAGAGCCTGAAACAGGTCCGGGATTTCTTCTTGAGGGGGAACGCGGCTGATGCCGGCCACCCGTGAACGACCGTATAACCTCGGCTGAATGACAAGGGTGCCCAGATTGGTCAATGAGTTGCCACTGACACTGAATTGCCCGAGCTTCTCATTTATCTGCAAGGCGCCGACACCATCAGCCCTTCGATTGGTCTGCTCCGCATAAAGCTCAAACCCAGAGATTCGGTAACTTCCCACCGGCAAATCGGCCACGAACAGTCGACGACCGGTATCGACGGCACCATCCATTGACGAGATCCAGATTGGATCGCGATCCGTGTCGCCAATGGCACTGAATCTCACCCGGCCAATCCGGTCCCCCGGCTGGAGTATGTAATCATCGTTGATTCGCAGAGTGAAGATGACATGGCCATGGAGGGAGTCCACTGCTGCGCTGGCAGATCCTGAGCTGCCACCATCCGCCGTGGCCTCGGATTCGCCAAATGGAACCAGCAAGGCGGCCAGAGCGACGATTGCGGTCAGTCGTCGAGTTTGTCTGATCATTCCATTTCCTCCAACGCCAGGAAGTTGGAGGCGGATTCACTACGCCACTCCCACTCACCGATTGTCATGCTGTGGTGTATGCCGAATCGGCAGATCTGGATAATCTCATCGCCGCTCTCGATCATCTGCAAGGGAGAAAGGCAGCCTTCGGGCCTTGGGGCAACGGGCCGCCACCTGGATTCATTCGGGTCACGATGGGCATAGATACCAAGAACTTCCGGGTAGGCCCTCTCCCCTTCCTCGCCGTTCTCTCCTTCTTCTCCGTTTTCTTCCTCATTTCTGAATTCCTCGATGATCTCGTCGGCGCCATCAACATAGCCATCGCGTGACAAGGAAAACAGAAAACCGAACAGGTCCCCGTTTTCAAGCATCAAGGCAGGCTGTCGATGTCCGAGGCCCGGCGGATCTTCAGCGACGTCGGCGTGACCGAACTCCAGCAAGCGGAAATACCGCTCGACAATCGGCCAGCGGATATTGTGCATCAACCACTGCCTTGAGGACTGGTAGCCATGCTCACCAAAGGCATTCAGGCGGCGGTCGGAATGCAAGGAATAGGGCTCGAGAAAATCCATCTGGAGGGTGCGGCTATTGTATCGATAGTAGGCATATCGACGATCAATGCCATTCCAGTAGGCGAAGAAAAAACTCTCCCCCGAAGAAAAGGTGTCATAAAGATGGGAGCCAGTGGGGATATCCATGGCCTGCATCTGGCGCCACTCCAGCTCACTCTGTTCGGAGATTGCCTCCAAAGGCACCTCATGTGCTGAGAAGGAATAAGCTGCCCGTGCACGGTGGCGCAAATTGGTGGTACCCCGGCCGTCGACGATATAGGGCCGACGCCGGATCACGCCGGCAACGAGCTGGCTTGCCTCGCCGGCGTAGAGGTACTGGACGTCCGCCCAATTGCCAAAATCGGCAATGACATCCCATTCCTCCTGAAGCAATGAATGGGCGCGCAGGATCTGGCCTGAGCCGGTGCCCACCAGAAAGCCGGCCTCGGTTTCGATGATCGTATTGAGGGGTTCGTCGGTGCTCACATCGGCCACGTACCATTCACCGCCCGGCATGCGTACCAGGATACTGCCGACCTTGCTTGGTATAAGGACACGGCCCTGGCTATCCACCAAGGCTTCACCGTTGGGGGCCGGTCGCCTTTCGGCGGTCTCGAGAACGGTGCGCGCCTCCAGACCGGGACGACGCTGGCTCCAGCCGATGATCCCATTGATGCCGCCATCAATGCCGCTGCTCTGGTAGATTTTCTGAACCAGCGCCATGACATCCAGGTCATTATCAATCCAGGTCACGCCATAGGCACCAAGACTGCCATCGGCTGTCTGCACCAGAAGTGTCCCCAGATCGGTCACCTGATCCGGAACCACATCGAAGCTTCCCAGGTCCTGGGAGGCATCAATCTTGATCAGAGCAGCTTGCGGCGCGCCGACAATCCGGTAGCGAAGGGTCGCGATCCGGTAATGTCCGGCAGGCAGGGACATGAGGACCATGTCATCGGGGTGGGTACTGAAGCTCCAGGGTGAGACCCAAAGCGATGCCTCCACTTCCCCGGCAGGGGTTATCCGCTCTACCTTGACACTCTCCAGTTTCGCTTCCCGGTAATCAGGCTCGCCCGGGCGGACGCGATAGTCGTTGACACGCACGGCTACCACGGCGACCCCATTTTCGGTGGCATCCACCCAATTGAGGAACTCGCCGCCATGGATTGTTGCACAACCTTGCAGCCCCAAAAGTGCCAGACCCCAGGCAGGCCAGCACGCCCTTTTTGATCAATTTCACTGTCTTTCTCCCTCCATTACCAAACTAAAGCGATTCAGATCCTGTCTTTGAGCAAGGCCCCAATGATCCCCCGTGCCTTGTCCAGCGCATTCTTAAGGTGGGCCTCAATATCGGCGTGAATGTCGGTATCGCCGCGGCCGGCTGCGTGGTTGGCGATGACGGCGCAGCAGGCGTAGGACATTCCGAGTTCGCGGGCCAGGGCGGCTTCGGGCATGCCGGTCATGCCGACGAGGTCGGCGCCGTCCTTTTCCAGCTTGTCGATTTCGGCGGCGGATTCCAGGCGAGGGCCCTGGGTGGTGGCATAGGTGCCGTCGCGGGCCACGTCAATGCCTGCCTGGTCAGCGGCCTTGATCAGGCGCTCCCGGAGTTCGGGACAGTAGGGCTGGGTGAAGTCGATGTGAGTCACGGCCCGCAGTTCGCCTTCATAGTAGGTGTGTTCCCGGCCCCAGGTGTAGTCGATGATCTGGTCGGGGATGGCAACTCCGCCGGGCACCATGTCCTTGCGAATGCCGCCCACGGCGGCAATGGACAATACCCGGCGAATACCCACGTTTCGGAGCGCCCAGATGTTGGCGCGATAATTGACCTGATGGGGCGGAATGGTGTGGCCGTGACCATGACGGGCCATGAAGACCACCTCGGTACCGAACAAGCGGCCGTGTGTCACCGGGCCCGAGGGCTCACCATAAGGGGTGGCCACGACTTCCCGGTGGGTAATCTCTAGCGCATCCAGTTCAGAGAGACCGGTGCCACCGATGATTGCAATTTCCGCCATGTTGTTTCCCGTTGTCTGTTTCGTCTAATCAAATGGCATAAATGCCGGTGAGCTGGCGATGATATTTATCCAGATCCATGCCGCAGCCGAAGACATAGCGATCCGGCACTTCGAGACCGACGTAGTCCGCTTCCATGGCGGGCGACTGGCTGCGCTGCTTGCGTACCAGCACGGCCGTGCCAACCCTTTCAGCACCCTTTTCCCTGCAGTAGTCCACCAGGGCCTTGAGGGTGATGCCTTCATCGAGGATGTCATCGATCAAAAGAATATTCCTGCCCTTGAGGCTGACCCGGGGCTCGGATATCCAGTTGAGTTTGCCGCCCCGGGTGGAGCCACCGTAGCGGGTGGCATGAATACTTTCGAGCTGCAGGGGAAAGAGCAGCCTTGGCAGGAGCTGGCCGGCCGGGATCAGGCCACCCAGCAGTACCGACAGAATCAGAGGATCGGTGCCGGCCCAGTCTCGGTTGATGGCCTGGGCCATCTGATCATAGGCCCGATTAACGGCGGCAGCGTCATGGATGAGTTCCGCCGTGGCAGGCAGCGCCATCCAGTCCTCGGCGGGCCCGTGGCTGATCTCTTCTTTCATCGCTGCCCTCCTTGAGGCTGGGGGGATGAGGCTGACGGATGTGGTTCAGCCTGGGCGATGCCGTCCGGCACATGCAGGGTGCGCGTGGGGAAGGCGATCTCGGCGCCGTGCTTCTCGATGATCCGCCCAACCTTGAGCAATACATCTTCCTTGACCGCGTGGAAGTCGGTCCACACCTTGGTATGGGTGAAGCAGTAGATGAAGAAATCCAGGGAGGACTCGCCATAGGTATTGAAGTAAACCATCAGCGTGCGGTCCTTGGTGATCTCCTCATGCTCATCGAGCATCTGCCGGATATCCTTCAGAATGGGCTCCACCCGGGAGAAATCATCATAGCGGACACCGATGGTTTCGAAGATCCGTCGATGATGCATGCGCGAGGGGTTTTCCAGTGAGATCTGGTTGAAGATCGAGTTGG
>NZ_SLKM01000114.1:0-16664 GCF_007134575.1 Natronospira sp. | reverse complement strand
CCAGGTGGAACAGGAAACCGGCGATCACCGTAAAGGCTGCCAATGCCGCCGCTACCCAGCGTACCTTGAGGCCGAGAATGAGGGCCAGCCCGCCGCCAAGCTCCAGAATGATGGTGGGAAGCAGGAGAATGCCCGGCACGCCCATGGATTCCATGTAGCCCTGGGTTGCGGCGTAGCCGAAGCCCAGGCCGAAGCCGTCACCGATCTTGCCCAGTCCGGCAATGACGAAGATAAGGCCAAGCAGGATCCGGCCGACGAGATCAATTGCATTGTCTTTCATGATTTGCCTCCTTGAACGTGTGCAGTCCGTGTAGCTCACGGCTGGCTTTATTATGTATTGAGATTTTCGATTTAAAAGCGTAAAAGATGGATGCATTAGATCGAAAAATTCGATAAGGCGCTCAAGATGAAAAGTAACCTAGCCCAATGGCGGGCCTTGCAGGCGGTGGTTGACGAGGGGGGATTCGCGCGCGCGGCGGAAAAGCTCAATCGAAGCCAGTCATCGGTGAGCCATGCCGTGGCCCGTCTGGAGGAGAGCCTGGGGGTGCAACTGCTTCGCCAGGCCGGCCGGCGGGCCATATTGACGGAGGCGGGCACCATGCTGTTGCGCTCGGCCCGAAAGCTGCTCGCCGATGCCGGGGAGCTGGAGTCCCTGGCGGAGATTCTCGCCGAAGGTCAGGAAGCGGAACTGCATCTGGCAGTCGATGGCATTTTTCCATCCCCGTTGCTGTATCGTGCGCTGGGGCGATTTTCCCGCGAAGCGCCCGGCACCCGGGTGGAAGTCTTCGAGGAAGTCCTGGGTGGCGCCACGGAAGCGGTGGAGGCGGGGCAGGTGGATCTGGCGATAGCACCGTCCACACCGGCCGGCTATCTCGGCGAGCCCATCATGGATGTGGCCTTTGTCCCCGTGGCTCATCCCGATCATGCCCTTCACCGGCTCAAGCGGTCGCTTACCGGTGATGATCTGCGGCGCGATATTCAGGTGGTGATCCGTGATTCGGCCCGGCGATCGCGGCAGGATTCCGGCTGGCTGGGGGCACCGCGCCGCTGGACAGTGACCTCACTGCGGGCGGCAGCCGAACTGGTTGCGGCGGGAATTGGTTTTTCCTGGCTGCCCGAGCATCTGGCCGCCGAGGGCATGGAGAAGGGGGAACTCGCGCCACTGCACTTGCAGGACGGGGGCGGCAAACGCAGTCATCTCTACCTGATTCAGGCCCGCAGTACCGGCCCCGGCCCGGCCGCCCGACTGCTGGCCGACTGCCTGCGCCAGGCAGCGGCCGGCAGCCGGAGCCAGATCAGGCGGCCCGATCCAGATGCGTCTTGATTTGGTCCAGGCTCAGAGTGGAGATATCCTTGTTGATCTCCTGAGTTACCAGCGAGGCCGTCTGCTTGTCCAGACTGCGACGCAGATCACCCAGGAACCGTGGAGGGGCGGCGAGGATCAGTTTTTCGACCCCCGCTTCACGGGTCAGTTTGCCCAGTGTCTTGCCAAGCTCGTTGGCGAATGCCTTTTCCACTTGATGCGCTGCTTCGGCATGTTCACCCATCTGCGGTGAACCAACGCCTTTGCGATCATGGGTGTTGCCGTGTTTATCCGAGACCAGGTCCCGGCTTCGAAGTCGGCCCTCGGGGTTCACCAGGTCATGGATTTCCTCGAGTCCGCTGACATGGCCTTTGAAGTGGAGAATTCTGCCGCGGCTCGCATCGGCGACCACGACCCAGGTGAGAGGCATTTCAACCTTCATACACGCTGACTCCTTGTTTCTCGGCCCCGTTGCGGGGCGCCTGGGATTGGAGTGACAGAGTATTCACTCAGCATTGGGCAGTTCATTTCCCCTTTGCCCTGTTTCAATCTTGGGTGGGGTCGGGGTGCTTTTCAAGTCCATCTGTCACGGCCAGGCGGGATGCCATTCCAGGGGCGGTTCGTCGAGCTTGCCCAGTTGTTCTTGGAGCGACAGTACCTGGCGCTCCCAGAACCCGGTTTCGCCGAAGTCGGGAAAGGCGCGGGGGAAAGCGGGATCGGCCCATCGTTCCGCGATCCAGCCCAGAAAATGCAGGAGGCGAAGAGTGCGCAAGGCCTCGATGAGGCTCAACTCCCTCTGATCGAATTCCCGGAAGGCGGTGTAGCCGGCCAGCAACTGGGCCAGGCGGGCGGCCTGGTAGTCACGATCCCCCGACAGGTACATCCACAGGTCCTGGATTGCCGGGCCATTGCAGGCATCGTCCAGGTCCAGCAACCAGGGGCCGTCATCACGCCACAGCACATTGCCGGGATGGCAGTCGCCATGAATCCGCAAGGATCGCAATTCACCGGCCTCCTGGAAGCGCAATTGAATTCGATCGCTGATATGCCCGCTCAGGGCGGCCCAGGAAGCCATCAGATGATCCGGCATCAGGCCCACCTGCTCCACGCTGGCCAAGGCATGCTCGACCACTCGCCCGGGGTCGAATTCCCGCCGATGTCGAAACGGCTTGAGGGCGCCGATATTGTGCAGACGGGCAATCAAGCGGCCCATCTGGCGGAGGGCGGCATCATCATCCAGGGCCGGTGGGCGGCCGCCGATACTGGGGAATACCGCCAGGCGGTGGCCGCCGACCTGGATAAGTGACTGGCCGTTGGCCAATTCCAGTGGGGCCACCACCGGAAGCTCGGCTGCCGCCAGCTCGCGGGCAAATTCGTGCTCTTCGGCGATGGTCTCATCGGACCAGCGGCCCGGGCGGTAGAACTTGGCCACGATCAGCTCACCGCCTTCCAGGCCAAGCTGATAAACCCGGTTCTCATAGCTGTTGAGGGCGGTGATCCGTCCATCCGGCGTGAATCCGGCCGCTTCCAATGCGTCCAGGATCGCGCTGGGGGAGAGATCGGCATAGGCCTGCAGTGTCTGATCGGACATGCCGTTCCTTGATATCTAGAGTGAGCGACTGGGTGGCAGCAGGGCGCTGGCCAGGATCAGGCCGGTGCTGAGACCGGCCGCCACCAGGGCCACGGTAAAGCCGATCTGCACACCGCCCATGGCGTCCTGCTCCATCAGGGAGCTGAGCCCGCGGAAACTCAGACTGCCGGGGACCATCAGCATGATGCCCGGCACCTGGATCACCACTGCCGGTCGGTTGCGGTAGCGGGCGTAGAGGTTGCCCAGCAGGCCCACCAGCAGCGCCCCCACCAGTGCCCCCAGGCCGGGATTGAGCCAGTCGGAGACCCGGCCACCCACCTCCACGGCGAGGATGCCGGCCAGCATGATCCAGCCCAGTTTCCCCGGCTCGGCATTGAACAGAACGGTAAAGCCGATGGCGGCGGAAAGGATGGCCAGCCAGTGGGTCCAGGCCGGCAGGGCCAGACTGATCTCCTGGGGCCAGGGGCCGGTCATGAGCTGGCTCAGCTGGCTTCCCAGGGCCACGCCGAAACCGACGATGACCAGCGCCACCACGGCGCCGGCCATGCGCGAACTGCCGGCGACCAGATGGCCACTGGCCAGCTCCCGGGTTGCCAGGGTCAGCCCCAACCCGGGCATGAGCACGATCAGCCCGGCAATCAGCGCCAGATACACCGAGAACTCCGGCCAGATGAAGACCGCCGAGCCGCAGATCAGGGCAGACAGGAAGCCGGCCAGTGCCGGATAGAGGCGGGCCAGATTGGCCGAGCCGGACATCAGCAGCCCCAGGCCGCCGGTGAAAAAGCCCAGCAGGAAAGCCACGCCCAGCTCGATGACGCCGCCGCCAAAGAGGATGGCGATAGAGGCTGAAAACAGGGCCGGCGCCAACAGGCGAATGAGCAGGGGATAGACCGCCGGCGCCTCCATGATCTCGCGGACCTCGCGGATGGCGGCAACCGGACTCATGATGCCCCGGGACAGGGCCTCGATGACGTCATGAATCCGCGAGAGCTTGGCCAGATGGATCTCGGATTCGTCCACCCGGGCCATGAAACTGCGCTGTCGGCTGCCTCGGCCCAGGGCGGCAATGAAGGCCGTCGGGGTGCAGTAGAACTGGCCCTGCAAGCCCAGGCGTTGGGCCACCACCTTCATGGTGTCCTCAAGGCGATAGGCCGGTGCTCCCAGGCGCAGCAGGGCGCGGCCAATCTCCAGCACCAGTTCGGCGCGGCCCCGGCCTTCCCGGGTGCTGACGATTTCCGGGCGCTCGGTGCTGCTCATGGCCTTTTCTCCTCGTCGCTGAGCACCAGACCGGAGGGATAGTCCAGATGGACGCGGGCCACGCGGCGGCCATAAAGCTCGGCCTGGCCGGGGTGTCGATCAGTGCCATCGGTACTGAATTCGAAGCGGTAGCGGCGCTTGAAGCGCAGCCCCCGGTTGCCAAGCATCGGCCAGAAGGCGGCAATGGATACGGTCTGGTCCAGAAACTGAACGCCGGTGGACTTGCAGGTGCGGCGGGCCGCTTCAATGGCCAGTTCCCGGGCCGCCAGACTGTCTCGCCAGAACCAGGCGATCACACCAAACAGCACCAGCACCATAATATGCGAGGGTTGCAACACGTTTCCGCTTCCTATTCGTCAATCTCAACACGATTGCGGCCGGCGGCCTTGGCGCGGTAGAGCGCCTGATCCGCCCGCTTGATGACCGCCGCCGGCGTCTCCCCTCGGCGGGGCATGGCCAGACCAAAGCTTGCCGTGATCTTGATGCCGCGGCCACCCCCCTTGCCGCGTTGCTTGCGACGACGCTGGCTGGTCCGGAGCCGGAAGGGGCGCTCGGCAAGCGCCCGCCGCTGCTCCTCCAGAAAGTCTTTCAGCCGAGCGAGGGGGCGGCGCCGGAAAACCAGGGTGAATTCCTCGCCACCGTAACGATAGGCGCGGGCACCGCGAGTGCCCGCCAGGGTTTCCGCGACCCGGCGCAAGACCTGGTCCCCCGCATCATGGCCGTGGCGGTCGTTGAATCGCTTGAAGTGGTCCACGTCGACCATGCCCACTGGCCGTGGCCCGGCCCGCAAGCGAAGCTCCAGGGCGCGGCGGTTGGGGAGCCCGGTGAGCTCGTCCCGAAAGGCAAGATGCCAGGCGTGCAGCAACAGGCCCGCCCAAAGCAGCAACAGCATGGGGGCGATGGCCAGTCGCAATGGCGGCTCCGTCCCCAGCGCTCCCGTCAGAGGCAACAAGCAGAGCGAGGCAGCCAGCAGGCCAGCCCGCAGGGGATCCGGTCGCCAGCCTTGCAGTACCGTCACGGCCAGCGCACACAGCAGCACGGCGACTGCCGAGCGTGTCAGGGCCAGGCTGCGGCCAGCCAGCTCGAACTCGGCCAGGGGGCGGGCAACCAGCATGGGCAGGGCAATATCGCGCAGCATCAGGCCCAGCATGAGCACGGCCAGGCCAGCGGCCAGCCACAGTATGGGGCCGGTCGGCCCGCGCTCCGGGAGCACGGCGGCGCCAGCCAGCACCAGGGCGGTGATCAGCACGGCGAGTGCCTGGTGGCCGGCCGATCGGGCGAGCAGGTCGGTGTCGCCCAGCATTGGCAGGCCGATCACTGCCGCCAGGGCCAGCACATGCCGCCACTGCCCGAACAGGGCGGCCAGGGCCATGCCGGCCAGGCCCAGGGCGGTCAGGGGCCAGCGCCAGACAGACAGCTCGGCGGCCGTCGCCTCCAGCGCCGGCAGATAGGCCAGAAACAGCAGGGGCGCGAGCAGGGCGGGCAGTAATCCCCAGAGAAAATGGCGTGTCAGCAAATGTCCCATCGGATGTCTTTTGGCGGCTTGACCGCCCATGGTAACGCAAACGTTTCGGTTGTTACCGAATCACATGTTATAATGCCCGGCTAACATTTCTTCTTTATCCCACCTCGGTGCATTCTCAGTGATTGAAAGACTTCGCAACGTAGCCATCGTCGCGCACGTCGACCATGGCAAGACCACGCTCGTGGACAGGCTTTTGCAGCAGTCCGGAACCCTCGATCGGGCAGAGACACTGCCGGACCGCGCAATGGACTCCAATGATCTGGAGCGCGAACGCGGCATTACCATTCTGTCCAAGAACACCGCCATCGAATGGCAGGACTACCGCATCAACATCGTCGATACCCCGGGTCACGCCGACTTCGGTGGCGAGGTCGAGCGGGTTCTGTCCATGGTGGATGCCTTTGTGCTGTTGGTGGATGCGGTGGACGGGCCCATGCCCCAGACCCGTTTTGTCTGTCAGAAGGCCTTCGAGCATGGCTTGAAGCCCATCGTGGTCATCAACAAGATCGACCGCCCCGGCGCTCGCCCGGACTGGGTGCTGGACCAGACCTTCGATCTGCTGGACCACCTGGGTGCTGATGAAGACCAGCTCGACTTCCCGGTGGTCTATGCCTCGGCCCTGAACGGTTGGGCCTCGATGGATGGCGAGGAAAGCGGCGACATGGAAGCCCTGTTCCAGACCCTGGTGGAGCAGGTCCCCCCGCCCAAGGTGGACCCGGACGCCCCCCTGCAGTTGCAGGTGACGTCCCTGGATTACTCCAGCTACCTCGGCGCCATAGCCGTGGGCCGGATTCGTCAGGGCACCCTGAAGACCAATTCCCAGGTCGTGGTCATTGATCGCGACGGCAAGCAACGCAAGGAACGGGTGGTCAAGGTCTTCGGCTTCCTGGGCCTGGACCGGGTGGAGGCCGAATCGGCCTCCGCCGGCGATATTGTGGCCTTCAGCGGCATCGATTTCCCCCGGGTGTCCGACACCGTCTGTGACCCGGAGCACCCCGAGGCCATGACCCCGCTGACCGTGGATGAACCCACCATCAGCATGACCTTCGAGACCAATACCTCGCCCTTTGCCGGCAAGGAAGGCAAGTATGTGACCAGCCGCCAGGTGCGGGATCGTCTCATGCGCGAGACCATCCACAATGTGGCGCTGAAGGTGGAAGACACCGACGATCCGGAGCGCTTCAAGGTCTCCGGCCGGGGCGAGCTGCATCTCTCCATTCTGCTGGAAAACATGCGCCGTGAAGGCTACGAGCTGGCCGTCTCCCGCCCGGAAGTGATCGTGCGCGAGATTGACGGTGTGAAGCAGGAGCCCTGGGAACTGCTGACCGTGGACCTGGATGAGACCACCCAGGGTGCGGTGATGGAAGCCCTCGGCGAGCGCGGCGGCCAGATGGACAATATGGCCCCCGATGGCAAGGGCCGTGTGCGCCTGGACTACCGGATTCCGGCCCGGGGCCTGATCGGCTTTCAGACCGATTTTCGCACCCTGACCTCCGGCACCGGCATCATGCACCATGTGTTTGATCGCTATGGCCCGCTGAGCAATGCCAATCTGGGTGCCCGTCGTAACGGTGCCCTGATTTCCAACGGCCAGGGCAAGGCCGTGGGTTTCGCCCTGTTCAACCTGCAGGAGCGCGGCAAGCTCTTCGTGTCACCGGGCGACCCGGTCTATGAAGGGCAGGTCATTGGCATTCACACCCGGGACAATGACCTGACGGTGAACCCCCAGAAGGCCAAGCAGCTCACCAATGTGCGGGCCTCCGGCAAGGACGATGCCATCCAGCTCACCCCGCCCATCAAGCTGACCCTTGAGCAGGCGCTGGAATTCATCAACGATGACGAGCTGATTGAAGTGACACCGGAGAGCCTTCGGGTTCGCAAGCGCTGGCTCAAGGAGCACGAGCGCAAGAAGGCGGCCCGGGAGGCGAGCTGAGCAGCCTGGAAAACAAACGGTTATCTGGCAGTATTGATCAAGGCTGCGGGCACTTCGATATGCATATGCCTGAAACCGACAACTTCAAGCCCCTCGATCGGCGTCTGTCCGTTGCACCCATGATGGAATGGACGGATCGGCATTTCCGATACTTTCTGCGCCTGATCAGTCGGCAGACGCTGCTGTACACGGAAATGGTGCACGCTCGTGCGGTGGTCAACGGAGACCGGGAGCGCTTGCTGGGTTTCTCCGGCTGCGAGCATCCCCTGGCTCTGCAACTGGGTGGCTCGGAGGCATCGGTGCTGGCGGATGCCGCCGCCATCGCGCAAGAGTGGGGCTATGACGAGGTCAATCTCAATGTCGGCTGCCCCAGTGACCGGGTCCAGTCAGGGCGTTTCGGCGCCTGTCTGATGCGGGAACCGGACACCGTGGCCGCCTGCGTCGCTGCCATGCAGGACCGTGTGGACATACCGGTCACCATCAAATGCCGAATCGGGGTGGATGAACAGGACAGCGACCAGGCATTGGCCGCCTTCGTTGATACCGTCAGTCGCGCCGGCTGCCGCCACTTCATCGTTCACGCCCGCAAGGCCTGGCTCAAGGGCCTGAGTCCGAAGGAGAACCGGGAGAAGCCGCCCTTGAACTATGAGCGGGTTGAGCGGCTGGCGGCGGAATTCCCCGGGCTGGAGATCGCCATCAACGGCGGCATCGGCGGGCTGGACCAGGCCGAAGCGTTCTTGAAGCAATTCCATGGCGTGATGATCGGCCGGGCCGCCTGCAGCAATCCCTGGCTGCTGGCGGAAGCCGGCGGGCGAATCTTCAAGCGCAACACGGCACCGGAAAGCCGGACGGCAGTGGCCCTGGCCTATGCCGACTACTGCGCCGACATGCACCAGGCCGGTGTTCCCCGCAGCATGCTGCTGCGAAATATCCACGGCCTGTTCCAGGGCGTGCCCGGCGCCCGTCAGTGGCGCCGGACCCTGTCTGAATCCATGAGCGGCAAGCTTGCCCCGGACGCCATCATCCATCGTGCCTTGGACGCGGTACCGGCAACGGACGCTGCCTGATAGTTACCAGGCCTCAGTCATCAGCGTCAGGGGTTGGCCGAAGCTCGACATCCATATTGGCTGCCATCCAGGTCAGCGCCGCATAGACCGCCACGTTCTGGCGAAGTTGTTCCGGGTCCACCTTGTCCAGAGTGTCGTTGATGGTGTGGTGGATGTCGAAATAGGGTGCGGCATCCTGAAGCGGATCCAGGACAGGCATGCCGAGGGCACGCAGGGGAATGAAATCGGGAATGCCATAGCCCTCATTGCTACCCATTTCCACACCCAGCGGTTCAATCAACTGATGCAGGGCGCGGGCCACGGGCATGGCGTCTTCATTGATGACCGTATCGAATCGCCAGACTTCGAACGCACCCAGGTCAGCCCCAATCCCCACATAATGTTCATCAATGCGGTTGCGCCGGTTCTCCGCATAGGTGCGGGCGCCTGACAGGCCGAATTCCTCATTGGCGAACAAAACCACGCGAATGGTCCGGCGCGGCTGTTCATCCATCTGGCGAATCATGTGTGCCACCGTGGTCACAATGCCGACACAGGCCGCCGCATCATGAGCGCCGGGAGTGATGTCCCAGGAATCCAGGTGAGCCCCCAACAGCACCACCCCGGCATCGGGATCCGAGCCGGGAATCTCGCCAATCACATTGGCGGACGTCGTGGGCTCCAGATTGCGTGATGTCAGACGCAAGCGAAGGGTAACCGGGCGCCCGGTCTCAATCTGCCGTTCCAGCAAGTCCGCATCCGGGTTGGACAGGGCCGCCGCCGGGATGCGTTTGACGTCCTCGGGGAATCGGGTGCCGCCGGTATGGGCGACGCGCTGGTCGGAGCTGCCAATGGAGCGAATCACCGTGGCCACCGCACCCTTCTCAGAAGCGAGGGCCGGCCCGGCCGAGCGATTGGCGACCGCTTCCGAATAACCGGAAGGGTCCCGGCGGCGTTCCATTCGCTGACTGAAGAAAACGATATGCCCCTCGACCTGGGAACGGCTGAGGGATTCCAGCTCCTCCAGATCATGGACCTGCAGTACCGGTGCCTCGATTCCTTCTTCGGGTGTGCCGATGGAGCCGCCCAGGGCAACCGCCACCAGCTCCTGCGGGTAGGGTGCGGTGATCTCTGCCGAGATTTCGCCTCGCACCCAGCGGGGCACTTCCACTTCCTCGGCCTGGATATTCTGAAAGCCCAGTTCCCGGAACTGTGTCAGTGCCCAGCTCACCGCTGCCCGGTCGCCGTCAGTACCGGCGAATCGCGGGCCCACCTTGGTGAGAAGCTCCTCGGTCAGGTCCCAGGCCAGTTGGTCTTCCAGGCCCTGCTGCTTGAGACTGCGGGCGGTCTCCAACAGATTCGACGGGAGTTCGGCGATCTCTTTTTCGGCATCTGCCTGGTCGTTGATGTCCGCTTCCGCCAATGCGACGGCGGACAGCGGGAGGGCCAGCAGGCCGGTGAACAGGGCCGAAAGTAACTGCCTGGACATGAAAGACACTCCAATCCCGATAGTGGTGATTTGCCAAGGGGCGGACGCGGCCGGGGAATCCAAGTACAATGCGGCGGCCCGCCCAAAAGGGCGACATTATCACAGGAATAGCCACTACCGGGGAAGATGATGGCCAGCAAGCAGAAGCGTCGAGGCAAACCCAGAATGGCCGATGAGGCCGACCGCCATGTCCTTTACGAGTCCTCCGTACAGGAGCCCGAGGCGGAAATGGACTTCGTTGAGGCCACCTTCGAGGAAATCCGTGGCCGGGAAGCGAAGAGTTTACGCGAGGATTTCTGCGGAACCGGTTTCTCCTCGGCGGAATGGGTTCGGCGCAACCCGGAACATACCGCCGTGGGCGTGGATATTGACGCCGAGGTGCTGGCCTGGGGCCGGGACAACCACATTGCCCGCCTGCCGGCCGAGGCACGCAGCCGAATTCGCCTGATCGAGGCGGACGTGTTGACCGCCGAAACCGAAGCCGTGGATGCCTTGCTGGCCATGAACTTCAGCTACTACCTGTTCAAATCCCGGGACCAGCTCAGAAAGTATTTCGAGCGTGCCCGAGAAAACCTGGTTGAGGACGGCGTGCTGTTCCTGGACGCCTTCGGCGGCTATGACGCCTTCCGTGAACTGGAAGAAGAACGGGAATGTGACGGCTTCGATTACATCTGGGACCAGGCACACTATGACCCCATCACCGGGGACATGACCTGTCATATCCACTTTGCCTTTCCGGATGGCTCGGAAATGAAAAAGGCCTTCACCTATCACTGGCGCATGTGGACGCTGCCGGAGATTCAGGAGATTCTCCGCGAGGCGGGATTCCCCCGGGTCACGGTTTACTGGGAGGGCACCGACGAGGAGACCGGGGAAGGGGATGGCGAATTCACCCCGGCCGCCCACGGCGAAGCCGATGCCGGCTGGATCTGTTACGTGGTGGCCGAGCGCTAGGCGCTCGCCCACTCCGGGGCCTCAGGTGCCCGCGTGCTGGCGCAGCATGTGGGAATCGGGCAGCAGCAGATGGCCGCGTCGGCCCAGGTCTCTCGCCCGCTCCCGATCCCCTTCGGCAATGGCTTCCTCGATGGCGGAGAGATAGAGGCTTTCCAACTGCTCTTCCAGCTCTTCATGCCAGCCACGACCCGGCCGCATCCAGGTCAGCATCTCGCGCCAGGCGAGCAGTAGCTCGCCGCTCCAAACCGGCGTCATTCGGGGGTCTTCCACCAGGGCCTCGACCTGCTCGCGTCGTTCTGTCAGTCCCTGACGTTCAGCTCTCAAGGAAGCAGGGTGATAATCAGCGGCCAACTGCGCCCGGGTCAGTTCCCGGCGCGCGGTGGCCAATTGGTCGGTAGGCCACATGACCGCTGTGTCCCGGATGAACTCATTGGCTTCCGCCCAGCGTTCTTCCTCTATCAATTGGTCCAGTTCCCGAGCCATCAAGCTGCCAATGATCCCGCTGTGTTCCACGATCAGCGGATGGCTACCCGTATGGACCAGCAGGGCGCGCCAGTCGTCCTTGAGCGCCAGGGCTTCCTCCACACTGGTCACCGGCAGGCCCCGCTCGACCGCCGGCAGCAGGTCCGCGGCGGCCTGCTCGGCTGCCCGGGTTTCCGCCTGGACCAGTGCTTCTCGCAAGGCTTCGGAGATCACCGCCTGATCGTCGAATATCCGCTCGCCGGCTTCCACAAGCTCACGTACCCTGACCGGGTCGGCCTCGGCGACGGCCTCTGCCGCGGCATCACGATAATGACCGTGCCAGTATTCCGTGTCGGCCATTTCGTGATCCGTCTGCAGTCGTTGCAACTGGTTCAGCAGAGTGGGCACATCGTCCTCTTCCTCGCGGATACCCAATGCGCCCTGGTCGGCAAGCGCCTGCAGTCGGGCCGTGATCGTGTTCACAAACGCCGTTTCCGCCGCTTCCACCTCGGGGCGAAGGGCGCGTAATGCCTGGGCTTCCGGGAAGTGACGGAGGCCTTCGGTCAACAGCAGATCCGCTTCCAGGGGGTCATTGTCATCAATGGCGCGCTCCACGGCATTGGCATAGTGCCTGACCGCCGAGTCCTCCACCCGGGGGAGAATGGCTTCCCGCTCATCCGCATCCAGCATTCTCAGGCTGCCGCGCAGGGCAGGCCATCCTTCCTGATCGATGGACGCTGCCTGCTGTTCATGCTGACGGCTCTCCAGCCAGTTCTGCAGCGGTATCCAGGCAGCAGCCACTGCCACCACCACCCCTGCGGCCGCCGCCAGAGGCGCCTTGGGCAGCGGGCCCCGCCGGATGGCCAGGTCTTGCATGAATTCATCGACAGAGTTCGGGCGGTCGCTCCGGTAGACCGCAAAGCCTTTTGCCAGCACCTTGCGTTGATACCGGGTCAGGCCTTTGATTCGCGGGGTGGGCAGATCCTTCTCCAGCCGCCGCAGACCCGATTGACCATTGAACGGGTGGCCACCATTGAGCAGGCCTGCCGTGATACAGGCCAGGGCATAGATATCATCGGCCGGCGTCGGCGGGGCGCCTTCCATGACTTCAAGGGTGAGGTAGGCGTCCATGGGGTCCATCTGTTCGATCTCCGTGGACCCGGCCTGCGAGCCTGGCGGCTCCTTGCCAAACAATGCCAGCCGCAAGCCAAAGTCACCCACCTTGATCCGGTCTTCTTCGTCGATCAGTATGCTGGCGGGTTTCAGATCGCCATGGCAGACATCGGCTTGGTGAGCCACCTTCAGCGCTTCGGCGATCTGCCCGATGATTTTCATTGCCCGATCCACGGGCAGGCCCTTGACGCATTCACGCCGGATGAACCGGGCCAGCGTCATGCCGGCGGGCAATTCCGTCACGATCCAGGCTTGGCCCTCATCCCGGTGCAAGGCACTGGGGTTGAGCAATCTCTGATGCTGCAGCCGACGCATGCGCTTGATGATTGCCTCGGTGCGGCGCAGCACGTCCTCTCGGCCTGCCAGGGCGGACGGCAATATACGGATGCCGCACATCTGTTCATTGGGGTCGGTGCTCTCGCTCTCCAGGTCCCGTGCCCGGTAAACCGCGCCATAGGGGTCATGGCTGACCCGGGACAGCAGCTCGAAGCGCCCACCCAGCAGCGCCCCCACCATGGTTGTGGTTCGGCCCACACCCCGGGGTTCATCGTCGTCAGTCGGGCCCTCATCCGGCCGGCTTTCATGGCTAGAGGGAAGCGAACCGCGGGTTTCCATCACCACCTGGTGATCGGGATCAGCGTCCGCGTCCTCCGTGTCCGCCGGCCCATCGTCTTCGGATGCAGAGGCCGTGGCTTCTTCGCCAGACTCCTCGGGCTGAATGGGGGGCAGTCCGCCTTTATCCTCGGATCGGCCGGTGATCTGATCCATGGCCCCGGTGGCACCAGCGGGCGGCTTGTCTTCCTGGGGGCCTTCATCGGCAGCCCCGTCCTCCTCTGACGCGGAATCATCATCGACAAGCTCCACGCCACCGCGGGGCTTGGCCGGCTCTTCGGCCGGTTCCAGGCTCAGTTCCAGCAAGTCGTCATCACCCTGCTTGTTGTCACCCGCACCATTACTGTCGCTCGGCGTCTGCAGCTCGGCCAGGCCCGGCCCGGCGCTGTGGAGCTGGTCGAGACACTCGCGAATTGTCCGGGCCTGGGAGGAGGGCAGCCCCTTCTGCTGGGACAGGTCCACCCGGTCGTAAAGGCCCTGCAGTTCCGAATCGGACTCTATTTCCCCCACACGCTTTCTAATCTCTTCCACTGCGGGGCCGAGAGCAATCTCCTCGTTCCGCAGCTCTTCGAGAATATCGTCAATGACCATGCGTCTCCCCAAGACCCTGAATGGACGGCTATTGCAAGATTTTGGTCATATTGCCACGCCTAATACAAGGCCGCAGCACAAAGACCCACAGGCAGACGAACCTCACCTGCTCAGTGTGGACAAAAAAGCCCACCTTCCAGAGAAGACGGGCCCGGCCACCTGAATACGCCGGTCGCCACGTGAAAATCCATCCAAATCCGCTATGCTTGTCTGAAAGCCACGGACAGGCGAGCCTGAATGCCTAGACCGACCCCAAACAGCCCCAGACCCGACCGCAAGCCAACGGCAGGCGACCTGCCGGCCTGTCGGCCCCCGCAAGCCCTTCTACCGCAACCCCCGCCAAACCGCATCAAGGCACCGTATCCGTCACGAGTGACGACCTCACAGAGATGCCTCGTGGCAAGTTGGGTGTCGGTCGCCAACCGGGTGCGGCAAACGGTGTCGATAGGCGCTGTGCATACATACAGTATCATTGGTTTCACAAAATGCGGAAGTCAAACGAATACAGGGAAATCCCCGGCAAAAACCGCTAGGGTGTTGATGAAAGGAGAATTTTGGAATCCCGAATTGCGGAAGGCGCGGAGTTATGCGGAAGTCGCGATATTGCAATAACACCGCCAGCGGTCCATTTAGCTGTTATGTACAAGGAGGCTAGGTGAGTCCTACAGTATTCAGAGAAAAGGGATATCGGTTTTTCTTCTTCTCCCGAGAAGAGCCGCGGATGCATGTTCATGTGATATCGGGAGATGGAGAAGCCAAGTTCTGGCTAGAACCTGAGCTTCAACTGGCCCGCAACTATCGGTATAGCCGGCCACAACTGAAAGAGATCGAATCCCTAATAGAGGTGCATTACGATGAGCTTACCAACGCTTGGAAACAGCACTTCGGAAGTTGAGGTGACCAATATTTCGAGTCACGGCGTGTGGCTTCTTGCTCACGATAAGGAGCTTTTCATGCCCTATGAGGAATTCCCGTGGTTTAAGGACCAGCCGGTAAAATCGATCCTCCATGTCGAGGAGCCTTCGCCAGGTCATTATTACTGGCCGGACCTCGATGTCGATTTAACGGAGGAGATTATCGAGCACCCGGAAAGGTTCCCAAACCGTGCGAAAAGTACATAACCATGCCTTGCAGCCGACAGCGGCTCCGCTCCGCTCTGCCGCTGCTGGCTGAAGGCAGGCGTTGGGCCGCAGGCCGCGTCCTACTGGAAAAGTCAGGATGGAAAAGTAAGTGGTTCCGCCAATAATCGTCAATGAGAATGGTGATATTCAGCTTTTTCGGTCGATGGAGGAGGCTGGTAGGGCGATGGAGCCCATTGATGTCCGTAATGAAGAGTACAAGGCATACGACGCTGAAGGGTATCCACTGCACCTCGATGTCGAGGGAAACCTCGTCGTCATCACTGATCGTCAGGGTGATGGATGCCAGAAAGAGGAGTTGGAGCGCGATCTGCGGAGCTTCTTGGAGAGGGCTCGTACAGAGGTGCCTGGAGTCGGCGGCATGCGGCTCGAAGACCTAATTCGAGTTTATGTCGAGGAGTTTGGTTATGCGATATAGGCCCAACAAGGCGCTCGAGTTCGCTCCGGCCCTGGCCGGGCCTCCGCCGGACGGGTTTTTCGCTCCGCTACAAACCCGCCGCTCAGCTCGGCGTTGGGGCGCGAAGGGAGAGTAGCAATGACGACCGCATATGTTAGCTACTACGATGTCATAAATGAACAGAAGGCCAAGAGCCTCATGCAGGCGAGTAGTGAAATACTTGCGCAGACAAAAGCTAGCAAAATGCATTTCCTGTTTTCCTCGCAGGGTGGCTCAGTCGACGCGGGGGTTGTTCTCTATAACTTCTTTAGGGCTTTGCCGGTTCCAATGGTGATGCATAACATCGGCAGCATTGACTCAATTGCGAATGTGATATTTCTCGCTGCCGATGAGCGCTACGCGAACGCAAACTCGACGTTCTTATATCATGGAATCAATTGGAATTTTTCGAAGGGGTCTTCGCTCTCCTGGACGCAGCTTCAAGAAACAGTCAGCAGATTCAAGGGCGATGAGGGAAAGATCATCGACATCATCAGTCAGAGAACCGCGCTTACAGCCGAGGAGCTAAAGGCGCTTTTCCATCAAGGAGAGACAAAGGGGGCAGCCTTTGCCGAGGAGAAGGGCATTATTCAAAGTGTTGAAGACATAAAGGTTCCTGCCGGCGCACCCTTCTTCGCGTTGAATTTTGCGTAGCACAATGCGCCCCAACAAGAGATTGCACGGGACAGCGTGTTCGCTGCGCTCACCCTCTGCCCGTGAACCTAGGCGTTAAGTGTTATGGAGATATCTGAGTCAAAGGTTTTTGCTCTGTTCACAACTACCGGCGTCGTATGCGCCTTCGGTTTGTTGATTGTATTTGGCCCAAGTCCAGAGGATGAGGTCCAGGTTGTATCCGGAATACACCCTTGGGAGAACTTCATAATCGGTTATGGCCTGCTCGCCATGTTTCTAAACATTTTCGTGGCGGCATTTGATGCGTTTTCTCTCGGTTACAAGTGGTGGGGGTGGCTCAGTATATTTGCTTGGCCCGTTTCATTCGTGTTCGTCTGGCTATCAGTTTTCGGCTATTTTCGTAAACGAGGCTCGCATGAAAACACTTAACAAGTCGCTCGAGTTCGCTCCGGCCCTGGCCGGGCCTGCGCCGGACGGGCTTTCCGCTCCGCTCCAAGCCCGCCGCTCAGCTCGGCGTTAT
>NZ_SLKM01000195.1:0-4728 GCF_007134575.1 Natronospira sp. | reverse complement strand
TGACAGCTCCCGGCAAGCCAAAATTCCTGACCCGCCCTTACCAGATTACCGGGGAATAAGGCAATCAACCCATAACTCACTGATAAGTAAAGAAAACGCCGCCCCATGGGAACGGCGTTCTGCTGTATCGTTGCGTCAGAATGTCGCTTAGGCGGCGAACCTTGTGGTCGTCGCGGCGGCGTTGATGACAGCCGCGATACGGACGGCACTTTGAATGGCCTCTCGGCCGAGGCCCGCCTGACGCAGAACTTTCTCGTGATTCTGCACACACAGTCCACAGCCGTTGATAGCCGACACGGCCAGGCAATAGAGCTCAAAGTCGGTCTTGTCGACACCTGGGCGGCCAATCACGTTCATCCGCAGCTTGGCCGGCATGCGGCCGTATTCCTCGTCCTCCACCAGGTGCAGAAAGCGATAGTAGACGTTGTTCATGGCCATGATGGAAGCAGCGGCCTTGGCCGCATTGGTCGTGGCTTCATCGGCCTGTTCGGCGACCAGACTTTCCACCTGACGGGCAAACGCCACATTGTCGGCGGCATAGGCCGAGGCCAGGGCGGTGCCGTAGATCTGCTCCTGGCTCAGGCCGGGCGCACCTTCGGTCTTGAGTACCGAGCTCAGGTTCAGACGAATGTCCTTGGCGTGATCAGGCAGTGCCTGCTTGAGTTCCGTGACGCTCATGGGTCACCTCCCGTTGTTCCGAAAAAAGCGGCCCCCGGATACCGGGGGCCGCTCGATCTCACTCACCCACCGGATAATCAGGCGGCGTTGAGGGTCTCTTCGCCCTTCTGCCAGTTGCAGGGGCAGAGCTCGTCGGTCTGCAGCGCGTCCAGAACCCGCAGGATTTCATTGGGGTTACGGCCCACGCTCATATCGTTGACCGACACGTGACGGATGATGCCGTCCGGATCGACGATGTAAGTCGCCCGCTGAGCAACGCCCTCTTCCGGATCCTGGATACCGAGCTGGGAGACCAGCTTGCGGTTCAGGTCGGCCAGCATCGGCACGGGCAGATCCTTCAGGCGGTCGTCGTTCTGGCGCCAGGCCAGGTGCACGAACTCACTGTCAGTGCTGGCGACCATCAGCTGGGCATCACGGTCCTCGAACTCGTCGGCCATATCACCGAAGGACTGGATCTCGGTCGGGCAGACGAAGGTGAAGTCCTTCGGGTAGAACATGAAAATGGTCCACTTGCCCGGGAAACTCTTGTTATTGATTTCTTCAAAGGCGTTCTTTTCATCCGTGGAAACAGTCGCATTCACGGAAAACTCAGGGAACTTCTCACCAATTCCAAGCATTATTTACCTCCTCCTAGGGTTTTCATTTTTGCTATCGAAATAGCCACTTTTATTTTCGGGTGCTATTAAAACGCACACCCGAAACTCGCTCAAGCAAATCGTTTCAATAGGTTGGATAGGCAGCACCTATCTGGTGACAACACAGGCCGCAGTCGCCGACCACCACGCGGCGAACGCCCAGGCGGCGGCGACAGGGCCATGTGGTTCCACTCAGGGACTCATGCGTTGGCTTCGCGTACCAGCATGGTGTTGAGGCGGCGAACGAAGCCCGCCGGATCGTCGAGCTGCCCCCCTTCCGCGAGGACAGCCTGGTCAAACAGCACCCGCGCCCAGTCGGCAAAGGTCTCCCCCTCGTCCATGGAAGACAGGCGGGTCAGCAGGGGATGATCCGGATTGACTTCCAGGATGGGACGCAACTCGGGCACCGACTGACCGGCTTCCTTCAGCAGGCGCTGCAGGTTCAGGCTGATGCCGTCCTGCTCCGCGACCAGACAGGCCGGAGAATCCACCAGGCGGCGGGAGACGCGCACTTCCTTGACCTGCTCGTCGAGTGCCTTATTGAGACGCTCGAGCAGGTCCTTGTGGGCCTCGGCCTGCTGCTCGGCGTCCTTGTCGTCGTCCACTTCGTCGGCGTCCAGATCGCCCTGGGCCACCGATTTCAGCGTCTTGCCCTCGAACTCGGGCAAATGCGCCACCAGCCATTCGTCCACCCGATCGGACAACAGCAGCACCTCGATGTCCTTCTTGCGGAACGCCTCCAGATGCGGGCTGTTGAGCGCCGTGGCGTGGCTGTCGGCGGTGACGTAGTAAATGGCCTTTTGGTCCGGCTGCATCCGGTCCACATAGTCCTTGAGCGAGACGGTCTGGCCGTCGGGATGCCGGGTGCTGGCAAAACGCAGCAGCCCGGCAATGCGTTCGGCGTTCTCCGGATCTTCCGCCGGGCCTTCCTTGATCACCTGGCCAAATTCATCCCAGAAGCGGGCGTAATCCTCCGGCCGATTGCGGGCCATGTCTTCCAGCAGGCCCAGGACCTTTTTCACTGCACCGGCGCGGATACTGCGGACCAGGCGGTTGTCCTGGAGAATCTCCCGCGAGACATTGAGGGGCAGATCATCGGAGTCCACCACCCCACGCACGAAGCGCAGCCAGGCCGGCATCAGCTGCTCGGCCTCGTCCATGATGAACACCCGGCGCACGTACAGGCGCACGCCCCGGCGACGCTCCCGATCCCAGAGATCGAAGGGGGCCCGGGAAGGGATGTAGAGCAGCAAGCTGTAGCTTTGCCGACCTTCCACGTGATTGTGGGTCCAGGCCAGCGGCGCTTCCGGGTCATGGCTCAGGTGCTGGTAAAAGCCCTGGTAATCCTCGTCCTTGAGTGACTCCTTCGGCCGGGTCCACAGGGCCGCAGCCTCATTGACCTTCTCCCAGGCCTCACTGCCCTCTTTCTCGGATGGCATCAGGATGGGCAGACCGATGTGGTCGGAATAGCGACGGATGATGTGGCGCAGACGGGCCGGCTCCAGGAACTCCACGGCGTCATCCCGCAGTTGCAGCGTCACCGTAGTGCCGCGGGACTCGCGCTCGATCTCCTCCAGGGTATAGCTGCCGGTGCCGTCAGAAGACCAGCGCACGCCGGCTTTTTCGTCGGCCCGGCGGGTCTCCACCGAGACCTGGTCGGCAACGATGAAACTGGAGTAAAAGCCGACGCCGAACTGGCCAATCAGCTGGGCGTCCTTTTTCTGATCGCCGGAAAGGGAATCGAGGAAGCGGCGCGTGCCGGAACGGGCAATGGTGCCCAGATTGTCGATCACTTCCTGGCGGCTCATGCCGATACCGTTGTCACTCACGGTAACAGTACCGGCATCCTTGTCCGCCTCGACGCGGATTTCCAGTTCACCGTCCCCCTCCAGTAGCGTGTCATCCTTTAGAGCGGCGAATCGCAGACGATCACAGGCATCAGAGGCATTGGATACGAGTTCGCGCAGAAAAATTTCCCGGTTGGAATACAGGGAGTGGATCATCAGCTTGAGCAGCTGCTGAACCTCCGCCTCAAAATGCCGGGTTTCGACGTTCGCCTTGGCCATGACGCTGTACAACCTCCTGGAATCGAACGGTAAAAGCACTCCACTCCCGTGAGGGAGCGGGGGATGAACGGAGAAAAAGGTGGGGGCAGCAGAGGCCATTTCAAGGGGCCGCGACTGCCATTGCATACCTTGCCGCGTGTTGCCCCTGCCTCAGCCTTGGAGCACCACCCACGGTCAGCTAGGGATCGATCTCCGGCCCTGGTGGACTGGCGGGCTGCAAGCGCAGTCGCTGAATCCGGTTACGCAAGACCGAACGACGCGCCTCATCCTCGGTTGCATTCAACAAGGACTGGTAGAGCCTGCGCGCGTCCTCGGTGAGCCCGGCATCGGCGAGCGCATCTGCAGCCCGGTACCGGGCCGTCTGCGCCCACTGATCCATGGAAAAGGGGTCATGAAAGCCGGCCGAGCGAAGATAGAGACGGGCGGCCTCCAGACGGTCACCCATCCCCTCGGCGGATTCTGCCATCCAGAACAGGATTTCCCGATGCTGCCGGTCTTCCAGATCCTTTTCCAGGAGGCGCTTCAAGTACGCCAAGGCTGGCTCGTGATCTCCCATGTTCTGCAAATCGAACAGGACTTGCAGCACACGCTCCACCGGAAAATCCTCAACGTCCTTATCGAAAAGGGCATCCAGTGCAGACAGCCCTTCTTCCCTGGCCCCGCCCAGCAACAGCACCCTTGCGCGGCGTAAGCCCCAATCCAGCTCCTCTACCCCGTCCGGGGCCTTGTCCAGACCTCTCATGAGACGGGAGGCCAATGGAATATCGGCCTCTTCCATAACCAGGTCTGCAAGCAGGTAGCGCACCGTTTGCGGAATCGAATCAAGTGCCTGGAAATGGCCACTCTCCAGGTAGAGCTGACGAATGATGGCGGGGCCTTCCCGACGGTTGACCAGGGTGGCGGCCAGTTCGCCGTGGGCACGCTCTCGTTGCTTGGTTTCAAAACTGTTGAAGGCGATGACACTCAAGAGCGCGCGCGTTTTGACCGGCTCGGAGTCGGCGTAGGATTCGGCCAGCTCGAACCACATGGGGTCATCCCCCACCAGTATCTGGGCCTCATTCCCCAGGCGTTCACCGAAATCCTGATAGGCCGCCCACAGTTGCTCCGGCGCCAGGCTGAATACAGGGTCAACCCGGCCACCCTCATCGTAAAGCCCCAGACCCCGCTCCAGGGCCCCGATTCGGGCGGATCGATTGCCCGTCTTCTCCGCCGCCTGAGCGGCCACGGACCAGGTCAATCGGCGATCAAGTGCCGGGGTCTGATCGTCAAAGCCGAAACGAATGGCATCACTGAGCACGTCCCCGGCCTGAGCGGAGTCCGCCGCCAGTCTGGCAGCGAGTCGTAGCGGT
>NZ_SLKM01000072.1:0-4808 GCF_007134575.1 Natronospira sp. | reverse complement strand
TTCGGCCTGCTCCGGCCGGATGCCCAGGCGCCGGAACAGGGCGCGATCGCGGTCGGCCTCGGGGTTGTCGGTGGTCAGGAGTTTGTCGCCGTAGAAGATGGAGTTGGCGCCGGCAAGGAAACACAGGGCCTGGGTTTCCTCGCTCATCTCGGTCCGCCCGGCGGACAGACGCACGTGGGAGGCGGGCATCATCAGGCGGGCGGCGGCGATGCTGCGAACGAATTCCAGCGGATGGACCGCTTCCTCGCCATGGAGGGGCGTGCCAGGCACCTGGACCAATTGATTGATGGGTACGCTTTCCGGGTGCTGATCAAGATTGGCCAGGGTCCGGAGCATGTCGGCGCGGTGGGCGGTTTCCTCGCCCATGCCGATGATGCCGCCGCAGCAGACATTGAGCCCGGCCTCGCGGACGTTTTCCAGGGTGTCGAGGCGGTCCTGGAAGGTTCGGGTGGTGATGATGTCGCCGTAGAATTCCTCAGCGGTATCGATGTTGTGGTTGTAGTAGTCCAGCCCGGCTTCGGCCATGCGCTCGGCCTGTTCCCGGCTCACCATGCCGAGGGTGGCGCAGGTTTCCATGCCCAGCTCACGGACACCGCGAATCATGTCGATGATGCGGTCCAGATGCTTGTCGGTGGGGCTGCGGTAGGCCGCGCCCATGCAGAAGCGGGTGGCCCCCTTCTCCCTGGCCGCCCTGGCCTGGGCCAGGACCAGGTCCACGTCCATGAGTTTTTCCTTTTCCAGGCCGGTGTCGTAGCGCGCGCTCTGCGGGCAATAGGCGCAGTCTTCCGGGCAGGCGCCGGTCTTGATCGACAGCAGCGTACTGACCTGGACTTCATTGGCATCGAAATGCTTGCGATGGACGGTCTGAGCGGCAAAAATCAGGTCGTTGAAGGGCACTTCGAACAGTGCCCGAGACTCGGCGGCGGTCCAGTCATGACGGGGCTGACCGTCACGGGCACGCGCCAGCACGGCGGTGGGATCCAGGTTTTGGTCGGCGGCAGACATGGCAATTCCCCAATCGTCGCGTGGGCGCGAGTTGTAAGCTGGCTTGAAAGAACAGGCTGGGGAGTCTAACCAAAAGCCCGTCAACCGAAAAGGGGAAGTAATGGTTTACCGATGGCTGCGGCGGCTGGAGGGGCTACTCCTGCCCCATCGATGCCTGCTGTGCGGCGCGGTGGGCGAGGACGGCATGGACATTTGCCAGGGCTGCGGGCAGGACCTGCCCTGGAATCGGCGGCCCTGCCAGCGTTGCGCCAACCCCCTGCCGCCGGGCACCCGGACACAACTCTGCGGGGACTGCCAGAGCGGTCGAACCCCGAAAGGCTTCGACCAGATCATGGCCCCGCTGCTCTATGACTTTCCGGTGGATCGCCTGATTCTGGCGCTGAAATTCCAGCATGAACTGGCGCCGGGACGACTGCTGGGGAGCCTCTGCGCCCATGCCCTGGCCGCCGAGGGCATCGAACCACCGCAGGGGCTGGTGCCGGTTCCCCTGCATCCGGCGCGCTGGCGACAGCGGGGATTCAATCAGGCGGTGGAACTGGCCCGGCCGCTCAGTCGACAACTGGGGGTGCCGATATTGACTCGCGGGCTGAAACGCCAGCGCAGCGCCCGCCCCCAGTCGGAACTGCCCCTGGACCAGCGCCGCCGTAACGTCCACGGCCTGTTCCGGGTCAGCGGCCCCGTCCCGAACCACGTCGCCATCGTCGACGACGTGGTCACCTCCGCCAGCACCGTCGCCGAACTGGCCCAGGCCCTGAAACAGGCCGGGGCCAGCCGGGTCGATGTCTGGGCGATTGCCCGGACACCCTGATCGCTCGGTGCCGGATTCGGGCCTTGAGTGTTAGACACAGAGGTCACAGAGGGTCCCGCAGAGGGCCACGGACTTTCAGAAAGGCATTACGGCCCCACCCTGATCAACCCTCTGCGCTCCTCTGCGGATTCTCTGCGCCCTCTGTGTCTAAGACTCAACACCGGAATCCAGCACCGAACCACCAGCAAACTACTCGATTACCACCTCCCGGGCCGGTTGGCGGAGGTTGTAGCTGGAGCTCATGACGCGGCCGTAGGCGCCGGCGTTGGCGATGGCGATGACGTCGCCCTCAAAGCAGTCGGGCAGGAGGCGGTCGTTGCCGAGCACATCCCCGGTCTCGCAGATGGGCCCCACCACGGTGGCCGGGGTGGTGGCCGGTTCATCGGGGCGGGAGAGATTGACGATCTCATGCCAGGCGCCATACAGGGATGGCCGGATGAGTGAGTTCATGCCGGTCTCGATACCCACGTAGCGGGCTTCGCCCTTGCCCTTGGTCTGGGTCACCCGGGCGATCAGCACGCCGGCCCGGGCGACCACGTAACGTCCCGGCTCAATCCAGAGCTGGCGTCCCGGGAAGGCGGTTGCCATGGAGCGCAGGGAAGCATCCATGGCCTGGGTGTCCAGCGGCTCGTCGCCGGCCTTCTCCACCACGCCCAGGCCACCACCAAGATCGAGGATCTCCACATCGGGAAAGTGCTCGGCGGCTTCACCCAGAACCAGAGCGATCTGGCGCCAGTTGTCGGGATTGCGAATGCCGCTGCCGCTATGAGCATGAAGACCCACCACGCGGGCACCGGCGGCGGCGACCAGGCGGGCGGCCTCTTCCAGTTCAAACAGGGGAATGCCGAATTTGGACTGGGTACCGGCGGTGCGCACGTGCTTGTGGTGCCCCCGGCCCTGCCCCGGGTCCAGGCGCAGAAAGATGTCGCGGTCCTTGAACAGCTCCGGCCAGTGCTGCAGGGGATGGAGGTTATCCAGGGTCACTCTTACTCCCGCCTCCAGGCCAAAGGCATATTCCTCGCGGGGTGCGAAATTGGGGGTGAAGAGGATGCGTTCGGGATCGATCCCGGGGCGCTCGCTCAAGACGTGCCTGACCTCGCCCGGGGAAACACATTCAAATCCGAAACCGGCCGCATCCACCCGGGCCAGGATGTCGGGGTGGGCATTGGCCTTGACCGCATACAGCACCCGATCCACTGACTTGAGCTGCTCCAGTTCATCGATGGCCGTCTGCAGGGAAGGCAGGTGATAGACAAAGGCCGGGCCGTGTTCGGTGGCCAAGCTGATCAGGCGGTCGCGGTCCTGCCACCACCAACCCACCCGGCGCTGGGCGGGTGCCAGATCCGGGCCGGGCTCGAACAGTTGCTGCCAGGTGGGCCCCAGGACCGGGTCATCGGGCACGGTGTGAATGAGACTGCGATGGAGTTGCTCCACCAGCCGTGGGGCCTCAGCGGCCTCGATCACGGCGGTGAAGTTGAGGTCGTTGGCGGCCTGGCTGAGCAGATGAATGCGCCGTTCCTCGAATACCTCCAGGGCGGGGCCCAGTTGATGGAGGATGGAGCGAATGCGCTGACCAACCACGCTGACCGTGGCGCAATCCCGGATCAACCGCGCCCGGCAGAATCCGGACAGATCATCCACCAGCTCGTCCAGTACCGCTTCGCCCAGATCATTGGCATCGGCATCCAGGGAGACGGTGACATTGGTCTCGGAAGTGGACACCAGATCCACGGACAATCCATGACGCTTGAAGGCATCAAAGGCCCGGGCCAGGAAGCCCACCTCCTGCCACATGCCCAGGGTTTCCATGGAGACCAGAACCACCCCGGCGCGGCTGGAAATGGCCTTGACCCTGGCCTCGGTGTCGCCACTGCCGGGACCGATCTCGGTGCCGGCCATGTCCGGGTCGGGGGTATAGCGGACCTGTAGGGGAATGCCGTGGCGCCGCACCGGTGCGATGCAGCGGGGATGGAGGACCTTGGCACCGGTGGTGGCAATCTCCTGGGCCTCGTCATAGTCCAGACGCCGTAGCAGGCGGGCACTGGGCAAATCACGGGGGTTGGCACTGAACAAGCCCGGGACGTCGGTCCAGATTTCCAGTCGCTCGGCGCCCAGGCGGGCGGCAAGATAGGCGGCCGACGTGTCGGACCCGCCCCGGCCCAGCAGAGCCGGTCCACCCTCGGGATGACGGGCAAAGAAACCCTGGGTGAGCAGCAGCGCGCCCTGTTGCGCCGCCGCGCTGGCGGCCTCCGGGTCATGAGCGTCATCACAGACGGCGGACAAGTAGTCGGCAGCATCGAGATTGCGCGGCTGGATGGTGAGCAACTCTGTGGGATCGATGGCGACCGGGCCGTGCCCGGCCACTGCCAGTCGGGCCCGGGCAAGGATGCCGGCCATGCGCTCACCGCAGACCATGGCCCGGGCGCGCACCCGCGGTGTGACCTCGCCGATCAGGCGCGCACCCTCCAATAGTCGGCCCAGTTCCCCGAGCTGTTCCTCCAGCGGGCCGTCGATGCCCTCCAGGTCCATGGCGGCGGCCAGGGCCAGGTGCTGTTCACGAAGCTTATCGATCAGAGACTCGAGCTGGAGCTCGGCAATCCGGTCGAGGGCGCCGGCAATGGCATCGGAGACCCCGGCCAGGGCGGAATGGACCATCAGCACCCGATAGCCGTCCTGTTTTCGTTTGGCCACCACCGCCTCAATGGATTTCCAGTTCTCCACCGACGACACGCTGGTTCCACCAAACTTTAGGACGACCAGGGGACTGTCTGAAGCCATTCCGTTTTCTCCTGTTTTGTCGTTGCTTCATGAAAAGACGCCTCGCGCAAAGGCGCGAAGACGCCAAGAAATCAAAACTTTACCCGGGCGTTAATGGGCCAGGCCCGGAACCTCTGCTGGGCCCATTCGCGGCCTCAGTTGGCAGTGAGAGTCGCTGATTCAAGGCGCAGCGCGCAGCACAGTAGTTGGGCTACGGGCAAGCGCTGTAACGCAGAAG
>NZ_SLKM01000027.1:0-4811 GCF_007134575.1 Natronospira sp. | reverse complement strand
AGTTGCGGCCAGAACCAGGAGCGGCGTTCGCCTTCCCAGCCGGTTCGGTAACTCTCATCACCGGAGCCGGCCAGAAAGACCACCACCGGGAAGGGGCCCTCGCCCTCGGGAAGGAACAGGGTTCCAGACAGCTGCCCGCCTTTTGCCTCGAAGGCGAGATCAGTCCCGGGCAGCTCGGCGAAGGCCAGTGCCGGCAGAAGCAGGGCGGCCAGCACCAGGCACCGCAGATTGGACAGTTTCACGACTAATGCACCCCTTAAAGTGACATCTGCTTGATTCGGCTCAAGCCACCATTATTGCGGATAAACCTATTATTACCCGTCACGAACAGCAGGTCACCGTCATGGCCAGCATTGTCATCATCCAGGGACACCCCGACTCGGCCGGTGGGCATTACTGTCATGCCCTGGCCGTGGCCTATCAGGACGCAGCGGAAGCCGCCGGGCACCAGGTCCGGCACATCGACGTGGCCGGGCTGGATTTCCCCTGGCTCAAAAACGCCGCCGACTTCGAGTCCGGTGATCCGCCCCCGGCCATTCGCCAGGCCCAGCAGGCCATTGAAGCGGCCGATCACCTGGTCTTTCTCTATCCCCTCTGGCTGGGCGATATGCCGGCCATTCTCAAGGCCTTCCTGGAGCAGACCTTCCGCCCGGGTTTTGTCACCGAGCCGGGTCAGGACATGGGCAGTTTCGGCCCCCGTCGCCTCAAGGGGCGCTCGGCCCGTCTGATCGTCACCATGGGCATGCCGGCCCTGTTCTATCGTCTTATCTACCGCGCCCACAGCGTGAAAAGCTTCCGCCGAAACATCCTGCGTTTCTGCGGCTTCAAGCCCGTGCGCACCACCCTGATCAGCGCCTCCATGGGCGGTGACAAGGGCCGCGCCCAGTGGCTGGAGAAAATGAAGCACCTTGGGCGGGCATGTCGCTGAGCGATTCACGGATACTCGGCTATCCTTATTACAAATGTTTAAGGGGACTGTTCGCTGCAATGACGTTGCGCGATGATCCCGGCTTGATACCGAGTTCTTGGCGTTTCATTGAGGTTGCAATGAATATCCAGCTGCGTAAAGCGAAGATTGAGGATGCCCCCGCCCTTGCCGAGCTGATGAATCTGGCAGGGGAGGGGATTCCGGCCTACCTGTGGGGGCAGATGGCTGATCCGGATGAAGACATCATGGCCTTCGGTGCGCGCCGGGTCGCTCGTACCGAAGGTGGTTTCAGCTACACAAACGCCTATGTCGCCACCGCCGGCGATGCCATTGCCGGCATGCTCCTGGCCTATCCGCTGCCCGATCCCTATGAGACCGGGCCCTTGGATGACATTCCGGCTGTCGTCCGCCCGCTCGTGGAGCTGGAATCACGGGTGCCCGGCGCCTGGTACGTCAACGCGGTCGCGACAGCCTCCGTCTATCGAGGCAAGGGAATTGGCCACCACCTCATGAAATTCGCGGAGCAGTTGGCCGACGAAGCCAATACAAGATCCGTTACCCTGATCGTGGCGGAAGAGAACATCCCGGCGGTGAAGCTGTACCGGAAGCTTGGTTACAATGTTGTTGAGCGCCGGGGCATCGTCGATTACCCAGGCTGCTCGCACACGGGTGATTGGATTCTGATGCAAAAGTCGTTGTGGCGGACGCCCTGATAAGCCCGTGCACTGGTGCCGGCTTGTCCGCCGATTGCGGCGCCAGCCAACCCACCCCACCCAATAACAAGAACAAGATTGGAGAAACATGAGTCGTCTGAACCCTGAGCCGTCGACGGCAACGGCGCTGATCCGGGTCCTTCTACTGTTGGCAATGCTGCTTGCGGCCTTCGCCTGCAGTGGCGATCCGGCCGCCAACAGCACGGTGGGGCGTGCTCACCTCGCGCTTGAAGACGCCGAGCGCAGCCACTGGTCGGGGGATGGCTCGCGGCCGCTGCAAACCACCGTCTGGTATCCGGCGCCGCCTGAAGTGGCCGGTGAGGAATGGCGGGGTGGCGTGTTTCGCTTCGGTCACAGCGCTTTGAATGCGCCGTTCCTGGACACGGCCCGGCGGCCATTGATCATCGTCTCCCATGGCACTGGTGGCAGCGCGGCCCAGATGTCCTGGCTTGCCGAGCAGCTGGTGGGTGCCGGTTTCATCGTGGCGGGGGTCAACCATCACGGCAACACGGTAACGGAAGTCCGACAGTGGCCGGGGGGCTTCATCCAGCCCTGGGAGCGCACACGCGATGTCTCCGTGCTCATTGATCAGCTGCTCGAGCACCCCGACATCGGCCCGCGCATTGATCCGGAACGCTTGGGCGCTGTCGGCTTCTCCCTCGGCGGATACAGCGTGCTGGGCCTGGCTGGCGTGCATCTCCCTTCCTATGAGGTCTGGCAGCAGCGCTGCGGGGAACGAGCGGATTCCCACGCCTGTCAGTTGCCACCCGAGGCCGACTTCAGCTTTGATGACGTGCAATCCATGCAAGCCTCAGACCCCGCCTTCCAGGCCGGCCTCAAACGCGGAGAAGGCCGCTTCCACGATGAGCGCATCGGCGCCGTCTACGCCATCGCCCCGGCCCTGGTCGCATTACTCGAAGAGAACGACTCCACACCCGGAGCACAGGCCATCCGGATGCTGCTGGCGGAAAATGATGAACAGATCGAGCTGGAAGCGACCACTGCCGCCGTCGAGCGAGCCATCCGCCCGGTCAGCTCTCAGGCCAGCCTGTGGGTAATGGAGGGAGCCAGTCATTACACTTACCTGGCGCCTTGCACGTTGAGAGGGCGGCTGCTCGTTCGCAGCCTCTGTGGTGATCCATGGGGCCGAAATCGACAGGCCGCCCACGCGGCTGTCGGCGCCGATGTCATTGATTACTTCAGCCATGCACTCAGCCACAACGAGAGCCAGGGAGCACCACTTGACCATTGAACGGCTGTTCGTCAGCCCCGAAAGCGGGGCCCCGCAACGCGAGTGCGAGCGCATCGTGCTTGAGCGTGGCAAGGGGATCGTCGGTGACCGCAACTTCGGTCTCAGCAAATACCCCGGCCAGAATCTCACCCTGGTGGAAGCCGAGGAGATCGAGCGCTTCTGCGCCGGGCAGGGGCGAGCAACGGACCTCTCCATCACCCGCCGAAACCTGGTCACCCGAGGCATTCGCCTCAACGACCTCGTCAACACCGAATTCACCGTCGGCAATGTACGCCTGCGCGGCGTCGAGCTCTGCGAGCCCTGCGCTACCCTGGGCCGCGCCCTGAGCAGTGAAACGCTTACCACCGCCGCCGTGGTGAAACACTGGGTCGGCCACGGCGGCCTCCGCGTGGATGTGCTCAGTGACGGCGAGATTGCCCGCGGGGCGGACATCGTCCTGGCCCAGGCGGAATAAGCCGGACAGCAACCGCTCCAGCCAGCCAGGCAGGGATGAAAAAACCGAATGTTGGACTATGCTTTTCTGAAAGCCACGGACAGGCGCGCCCGCCTCAGATTGCACCGTCTCCCCGTTCAGTTTCCACAGCCGCCAAGGTGGCCGTTGCCATGCCCAGGCCCGGAAAAGGGGGCGCCTAGCACACATATATAAGAATGATTGAATTCACAAAAAGCGGAAGGCACGCGATTACGGTGAATATTGGGAGAGATTGGGGTAACTTTATGATTATGCATGGAAAAGCGCGTTTTTCTTTTTGCCGGAAATCCGGAGTTATACCGCCGGCACGATATTGCGGTTATACCGCTTTCCACCTAATCAGCTGTTAGCTCTAAGAAGGAGAAATGAGTGCAAGCTTTCGTTCTACGAGTCGCGCCTAGCGAAATCGACAGGGTGCCAGAGGCGTTAGAATTCAATCAGATTATTATTGGCTGGGCTAATGCGGACGGCCTTCTGGATAAGCAGCTGAACTGGACCGGCTTTCGGGAAATCGTGAGGGCCACATATTACCGAGACGATAAGACATTACACCGCGCGGGAGCAGCGGCAGGACATATGTGGCGGTTTATCCGTGAAATGGAAGCGGGCGATCTAGTCGTTGTTCCCTACGGGTCGGAATTCTATGTTGCTGAGGTGGCAGGCGAAGCCATTTTTCTGCAAGACAAACAGAGCGAGGACTCCGCGTACCGCAGGCCGGTAAAGTGGTTGAATGCCAAGCAGCCAATTCCACGATCGTATGCTAAGTCGGCATTGATCTCGCGCATGAAGATACAGGGCACATCGGCTTCAGCAACCGATCTCCTGGATGAAATTCGTGATTGTTTAGATATAGCAACTTCTGGAGCTACACCGAGTTTTCAGTCTGACCTGCAGACCAGCCTCATTACACAGGCGCTCAACGAACTTCAAAAAGGGCGGATAGATAGTTTTGGATTCGAGAACCTAATCAAGAGCCTGCTCCAAAGCCTCGGAGCTAAGGAAGCACGAGTGGTTCCACGCAGTCAAGACAAGGGGGCTGATGTTGTGGCCACTTTCCTGGTTGCGGAGACATTTCCATTGGTAGTGGCGGTTCAGGCTAAGCATTGGCAGCCCGAGCCTCCGGTGGACCGCCAAGTTATCGATCAGCTTGTATCAGGAATGGAAGCTGAAAGCGCGGATCTTGGTATGGTTATTACTACGGGGACATTTTCTGATGATGCTGTTCGCGCCGCTAATGAATGCTTGGAGAGCGTCGGGAAGAAGATCGAACTTGTGGATGGAGAGCAGTTTGCGAAGATGATTGTTGAACATGGTACTGGTGAGAGCTAACAAAAGCATGCAGCGGACGCCGCTACGCACCGCCGCTGATGCTGGGCGTTAACAGTATCTGGCTCGATGCCTTGACAATACCTACACGATAACTACAATGTAATGCATGAGCCATCT
>NZ_SLKM01000187.1:0-4828 GCF_007134575.1 Natronospira sp. | reverse complement strand
TCAGGCAGCCGAATCTCGAAGAAGCCATCGCCCTCGATGGCCAGGTCGAGGGGATTCTCGGTCTGGATCATGTTGCCCTGGTTGAACAACTTCTCGGTGGAAACCACCCTTACACCGGTGCCCTTGCTCAGCCCGGAGGGATTGAGGGTTTCCTGCGTGGTTTGGCCCCCTACCTGGCGGACGTTCTGATACATCAGGTCCTCGAACGCCGCCCGCCCCCGCTTGAAGGCCGTGGTGTTGGCGTTGGCCAGGTTGTTGGACACCATGTTCATGCGCGTCTGCTGCGCATCCAACCCCGTTTTCGCCACCCATAGTGCTGAGTTCATCTCTCTCGCTCCTCGGAAAGCTGACGCATTGCCGTCACTTCCCTCTTGATCATTGGTTACGCTGCAAATTCAGTGCCAATTCCGGCTGGATCAACCCTGACCGCGGATCAGCTCGGATGCGGCACGGGCATTGTCATCCGCACTCTGGATCATCTTGACCTGGGTCTCATACTGACGGGCCAGCTGAATCATGTTCACCATCGCCGTGGTGACATTGACGTTGCTGCCCTCCAGTACGCCACTGGCCAGGCTCACCTCCGCATCGGCCTCGGCCTCCAGACCATCGGCCAGTCGCACCAGGCCATCAGGGCCCTTTTCCAGCTCTTCCAATGGCGGATTGACCAGCTTGATCCGGTCCACCAGGGCCATGGCTTCGGAGCCCTGGCCCTGGGGCACGATGCTGATGGTGCCGTCATTGCCAATGGACAATTCATCATGCGGCGGGACCGCCACCGGGCCGGCGTCTCCCAGAACGGGATGGCCGGTACCGGTGACCAGATTGCCGTTGGCGGTCAGTTGCAGATCGCCGGCGCGGGTATAGGCTTCACTGCCGTCCGGCGCCTGTACGGCAATCCAGCCTTCACCCTGGATCGCTACATCCATTTCCCGACCGGTGGTCTGCATGGTGCCGGGGGTAAAATCCACACCCAGCCCCCGGTTCACCGCATTGACCCGACTGGCATAACCAGGGCCCCTGACTTCTTCCGGTGCAAAAGCATGCAGATCGGCGCGAAACCCGGCGGTATTGGCATTGGCCAGGTTATGACTGTTGGCCGCCTGAGCCTGCATGGTCTGTTTGGCGCCGGTCATGCCGATGTAGATGCTGCGATCCATGTCATCACTCCCGTTTCAATCCAACCCTTATCGGATATTGATAATGGTCTGGGTAATTGCGTCCGAAGTGGAGATCATCTGAGCATTGGCCTGGAAGTTACGCTGGGCCGTGATCATCTCCACCAGCTCTTGGGTCAGGTCTATATTGGCCCCTTCCAGGGCACCGGCCTGAATTTCACCGAAACCGGAGGCACCCGCTTCACCCAACTGGGCCTCGCCGGCAGCAAAGCTCTCTGCCCAGCGGGTATCACCCACCTTCTGCAAACCCTGGGGGTTGTCGAACTTGGCCATGGCCACTTTGCCCAACTGTTCGGTCTGGCCGTTTGAGAAGCGTGCAGAGGCAACGCCGTCACCGTCCACATCAAACCCCGTCAAGCGGCCCACCGCGAAACCATCCTGAGACAGCTCGGTCACGCCGAAGCTGCCGCCAAACTGGGTGGAACCCCGATAATCGATGGAAATTTCCAGCGGCTCGGCACCGTTGCCCGGATCAAAGGGCGTGTAATCGATGGTTGCAGGATCCGGCGTCGCCAGACTGCCATCGGCATTGAAGGTCAGGGTATCCGGGCCACCGATCTCCTCGTCGCCAATGTAGAGATAGGTTTCCCACTCATTGGTGTCCTCTGACTTGACGAAATAGGTAGTGGCGTCATGGCGGTTGCCAAGGGAGTCATAAACCGTGATCGAGCGGCTGTTATTGAAGCTCAGGGGATCATCCGGATCGAAATCCGTCACTTCGGGCGGTTCGGCATCGGCCGGGAGGTTAAGCTCGGCCCGAATCCCGGAAGTGGCCTGGGGCGGATTCTCACCGGTCACCAGTCGCAGATCCTGAAGTTGCCCTGTGTTGAAGCTCCCATCACCGGCGGGGGGATAGACCTGAAGGCGCTCCCCCAGATTGTTCTGAACAAAACCGTCATTGTTCAGCGAGAAATTACCGGCACGGGTGAATACCCGCCCATCGGCACCCTCCAGGGTGAAGAAACCCTCGCCACTGATGGCCAGATCCAGATTGTTCTCGGTGAAATCGATATTGCCCTGGGTAAATTGCTGGGAGACCCGTTGCAGACGGACCCCGTTACCCGTGGACGTGTCGGAAATATCCCCGGTGCTCACCGCAAAGAGATCGGCGAATTCGGCCCGGGAACCCTTGAAGCCAGTGGTATTCACATTGGCAATGTTGTTGGAGGTCACGTTCAAGTGACTGGATGCGGCATTCAGTCCGCTCAATGCAATACGAAATGGCATGATTCTCTCTCCTCAATACCCGCCGAAAATTCGGCATTCAGTCCTGCCCCGCCGGCCAATCAATGGCCGGCACTCCCATCAAAGAAACTCGTGAACGTCGGAAAGCCGATACTCACCAGCCGCCGTATTCAGACTCACCCCCCGACCACTGCGGTCCAGGGTCACACTGTCAACCATGTGATTGATCAGGGCCTGGCCTGATTCGGTGGAATCACCACGGATCACACTGGCATCCACGCGATAAGGACCTGCCTGCACCGGTTGGCCCTGGTCGTCCAGTCCGTCCCAGTGAAAACGGGCCATGCCTTCGCCATGGGAACCAAGATGCATTCGTCGAATGCGCTCCCCGTTCTGGTCGAGGATGTCCACCACAACATCATTGGCACTGCCATCAAGCTTCACTGCACCCGACATCCCTATTTCCTCGTGCATGAAGCCACCGTCTGCCTCCACCAGCACAGTGCTTCCCACCAGACTGGATGCCTGCAGTGCCTGGCTCGACTGCATGGCTCCAGCAAGATCAGAGAAGCCGTTCTTGAGCTCGTTAATACCGGAAACGGTGCTGAACTGCGCCAACTGCCCCAGAAACTCCCCGTTTTCCATGGGATCAAAGGGGTCCTGATTCTGGAACTGGGCGATCATCAGCTTCAGGAATTGCTCCTGGCCCAGCTCATCGTTCCCCTTGCCCTTGCTGCCTTGCTGGTCTTCGCGAGTGCGCAGGCCCAGCTCTTCAAATGGATTGCCGTTCATGGAAGAAATCATCACCAATCACCTCTTCTCGTCAGGGGCATCACTGCCCCATCTGCAGGGTTCTCTGCATCAGGTCCCGGGTAGTGCTGACTACCTCAATGTTGTTCTGGTAAGCCCGGGAGGCTGACAGCATGTTCACCATCTCCTCGATAGGGTTAACGTTGCTGCCAAAGACATAGCCTTCTTCATTGGCTTCGGGGTGTTCCGGCTGATAACGCGCTTCCACCGGGGCCCCGCTGCGCACGATGTTCTCAACGCCCACACCAACCGAGTCAGGATTGTCGAAACGATCCATCCAGGCCTGGAAGTGAGGATGACGGGCGCGATAAGCCGTCTCGGGATCACCCGTGACGCTGTCCGCATTGGCCAGATTGCTGGCGGTGGTATTCAGGCGCAGAGACTGAGCGCTCATGCCGGAGCCGGCGACATCAAAGACGTTGAACATGATTGATTACCTCATCGTTTGGCCAGTGATGGCGTTCTTCAGCGATGAAATGCGACCGCTGGTGAACTGCAGGGCCGCCTGGTAGCGCATCACGTTCTCGGCCCAGTTACTCATTTCCAGGTCAGGGTCCACGGTGTTGCCATCCAGCGACGGCTGGTTGGGCACCCGGTACTGCACCTCGCCACCAGCACCCATGCCGCTGGACTGGATGTGGCGGGCGTTGGTGGTCTGCATGGCCGGGCTGCCCGGTCCCATCTGCTCCTGAAGTGCAGCCCGAAAATCCAGATCACGCGCCTTGAAATGCGGGGTGTCGGCATTGGCCAGATTGGAAGCCAGTATCTGGTGGCGGCGCTGGTAAACCCGCAGTGCCTCCTGCTGCTTGCCGACTGCGGTCTCGAATCCAATGGGCATGGCGGCATTCCTCCTGTGGTGCAAAATCCGCTCTCTCACAGCCCGTCTATCGCAATCGGCATGCCAACTATTTTTTAATCAACAATTTCAATTAGTTACCCATTAACCCGGGGAGCGGGCGGCAGGCCATTGCCGCCGTTCTTGCCGCCTCGGGGACCATTGCCTGCCGCCAAGAGGGCAAGAAGGCGGGTCTCGGGCGAACTATTCACTGGCATATAAATTGCAACGTTATTCCGCCGAGCCTGTTCAAGTGGTAAAGCGACGATGAACCGACACTTTTTTCTGCTGAGCACTTTGCTCCTGGCCCTCTGGGCCCTGCCGGCCGCGGCAAGTGACTGGCAAGACCCGGACAGCATCCGTGACGCCGCCGAAGGCTTCGTCCAGGCGCAAATGGGTGACAACGGCCAGGTTCGTGCCCGGGCTGGAAACGTGGATCAACGATTGCGGCTGCGGCGCTGTGAGCAGGGCCTGGAGACTTTTCTTCCCAGTGGCCGAGAACTGGGCGGAAGCAACACCACGGTCGGCGTGCGCTGCCCGGGGCCGGTGCAATGGCGGCTTTTCGTCTCTGTCGAGACCGAGGTTCTGGCCCCTGTGGTGGTTGCCAACGGCGTTCTGCAACGGGGCCAGGTCCTTGGGCCGGAGGACATCAGCCTGCAGGAGAGAAACACAGGCTCTCTGCGTCGGGAATTCTTCACTAGCCCGGATGAAGTCGTTGGTATGCGCCTGCGCCGCAATCTTTCGCCCGGCAGCGTGATCCAGGCCAATCACCTGGATATCCAGCGCCTGGTAGAGCGCGGCCAGCGGGTGCGACTGCTGG
>NZ_SLKM01000183.1:0-4844 GCF_007134575.1 Natronospira sp. | reverse complement strand
TGGTGGTGCTGACCGGCGAGGGCAAGTCCTTTTCCGCCGGGGCGGATCTCAACTGGATGCGCTCCATGGCGGAGTACAGCGAAGACGAGAACCTGGAAGACTCCCTGCGCCTGGCCGAACTGATGTGGACCCTGGACGGCCTGCAGAAGCCCACCGTGGCGCGCATCAATGGCTCGGTCTTCGGCGGTGGCGTGGGCCTGGTGGCGTGCTGTGACATCGCGGTGTCCGTGGCCGAGGCGAAATTTGCCCTGACCGAGGTTCGCCTGGGCCTGGTGCCCGCCGTCATCTCCCCCTTCGTGATCCGCGCCATCGGCACCCGCCAGGCACGCCGCTTCTTCATGACCGGCGAAGCCATGGACGCCGAGCTGGCGGAGAAAGTGAACCTGGTCCACGAAGTGGTGGCCGCCGATCAGCTGGATGAAGCGGTGACGGTGCACGTCAAGCGCCTGCTCAAGGGTGGCCCCAACGCCCTGCGCGCCAGCAAGGAGTTGATCGACAGCATCCACGGCCAGGGTATCTCCGCCCGGGAAGCGGCAAAGATGAAAACCTCCCGACTGATTGCCCAGCTCAGGGTGTCGGAGGAGGGCCAGGAGGGTCTGTCGGCGTTTCTGGAGAAGCGGGCTCCCAACTGGGTTGGGAAGTGAACAGTTCCCAGTGAACAGTCGGCCGTGCCTGCCGAAAGGCCTACTGTTTCCTGATAGGCAGCTGCCATGCTGCTCGCAATCTTAAGCAAATAACAGTGGGAGCAGCATTCCTGCCGCGACAGGAGGCATATAGAAGCCCTGATCGCGGCAGAAATGCCGCTCCCACAGTAGAACAGCGCCCCGCCCACTGTTCACTGGGAACTGGGAACTGTTCCCTTATCTTTACAAAGCCGGGGCAGCGAATACCGGCCCAATGACCTGAGGAAGGAAAACCATGTTCCGGAAAGTCCTCATAGCCAACCGCGGTGAAATCGCCTGCCGCGTCATGGATACCTGCCGGGATCTCGGCGTGAAAACGGTGGCGGTTTATTCCGATGCCGATGCCGGTGCCCGTCATGTGCGTCTGGCGGATGAGGCCGTGCACATCGGCCCGGCGGCCGCGGCCGAATCCTATCTCAATGCCGAGCGCATTCTTGAGGTGGCGAAGGAGACGGGCGCCGAGGCCGTGCACCCCGGTTATGGCTTCCTGTCCGAGAACACCGACTTTGCCCGAGCCTGCGACAAGGCCGGCATCGTCTTCATTGGTCCCAGGCCGGACAGCATCGACCAGATGGGTTCCAAGTCTGCCTCCAAGCACATCATGGAGAAAGCGGGTGTGCCGGTGGTGCCGGGGTATCACGGCGAGGACCAGAGCGACGAGACCCTGACCGCTGAAGCCGAGAAAATCGGCTACCCCTTGATGATCAAGGCCGTCTCCGGTGGCGGCGGCAAGGGCATGCGGGTGGTGCATGAGGCTGGCGAATTCAAGGCCGCGCTGGACGGCGCCCGCCGCGAGGGCAAATCCAGCTTCGGGGATGACCGGGTGCTGCTGGAGAAATTCATCCAGCAGCCACGGCATATCGAGTTCCAGGTCTTTGCCGACAGCCAGGGCAACACCATTCACCTGTTCGAGCGGGAATGCTCCCTGCAGCGCCGCTACCAGAAGATCGTGGAAGAGACCCCCTCCCCCGCCCTTGATGACAGCCTGCGGGCCAAGATGGGCGAAGCGGCGGTCAATGCCGCGAAAGCGGTGAGCTATGTCAATGCCGGCACGGTGGAGTTCATCATGGGGGCCGATGGCGGCTTCTACTTCATGGAGATGAACACCCGTCTGCAGGTGGAACATCCGGTGACCGAGATGACCACCGGCCTGGATCTGGTGGAATGGCAGCTGCGGGTGGCCGCCGGCGAGCCGCTGCCCCTGGACCAGGACGAGATCGAGCAGTTCGGCCATGCCTTCGAGGTGCGTCTCTACGCCGAGAAGGTGGCGGAAGGCTTTCTGCCCTCCACCGGTACGGTCCGGGGTTTCGACTGTCCCGATGACGAGGAAGGCGTGCGTCTGGACACCGGCGTCGAGCCCGGTGATGAAATCAGCATCCACTACGACCCCATGGTGGCCAAGCTGATCGTCTTTGACGAGGATCGCGAGCTCTCCCTGCGCCGCCTGCGGGAGACCCTGGCCCGCACCGCCGTGTTCGGTGTGGAGACCAATCTGTCCCTGCTGCGTGCCATCGCCGCCGATGAGCGCTTCGCCGCCGGCGACATGGACACCGGCATGGTGGATGAGCGCCTGGCCGACTGGACCACGATCCCGGCGCCCTCCACCGGCGTGCTGGCCGCGGCCGCCGTGTACCGGCAGATGGAACTGCAGCTGGACAACGAGGACGAGGAAGACCCTACCTCCCCCTGGACCCAGCCGGATGGCTGGCGCGTCTCGGGCGACGGCGGCCTGCGGGTGCGCCTGGCGGCGGCGGGCGAGGAACAGGATGTCTGGCTGCAGAGTGTGGGCCCCGAGCAGTGGGCCCTGAGCATCGGCGAGGACTCCCTGGCCGTGGAGCTGGTGGAAGTGGAGCCGGAGGCCCTGGTGCTGGCCATCGACGGCCATGTGCAGCGCTTTGATGTGCTGGCCGACGCGCAAGACCTGCAAATCACCGAGGCCGGCGTGAGCCATGTCCTGAAACGAATCGACCCCTATGCCGCCGCCGGTGGTGCCGCCGCCGACGAAGCCCATCCCGGCAGCCCCATGCCCGGCCGCATCGTTGCCGTGCATGTGAAGGAAGGCGACCGGGTGGAAACCGGCGACCCCATCCTGGTGCTGGAAGGCATGAAGATGGAATTCACCGTCAAGGCCGGCGTGGCCGGCACGGTTGAAAAGCTGAAATACGGCGAAGGCGACATGGTCGAAGCCGAAGTGCCTTTGGTTGATATTCAGGCTGACGCCTGAATATCAACCAAAGGAGTGAACAGTGAACAGTTCCCAGTGAACAGCTGGCCGCGCCAGCCGAGAGGCCTACTGTTTCCTGGCAGACAGTCGCCATGCTGCCAGCGGTACTAGCCGGATAACCGTGGGAGCGGCATTCCTGCCGCGACAGGAGGCTTATCGAAGCCCAGATCGCGGCAGGAATGCCGCTCCCGCAAAAGAACGGCCACATGCTCACTGTTCACTGGGAACTGGGAACTGTTCACTCAGAACGCTTCCCATAAGGCAGATGAACACAACGCGAGTACCCAAATGGCAAACTACCCCCAATCCGTGAAACTCGTCGAGGTGGGCCCCCGCGATGGCCTGCAGAACGAGGCCGAGCCGATACCCACGGCGACCAAGCGTGAGCTGATCCATCGCCTGGCCGGTGCCGGCCTGCCGGTGGTGGAAGCGACCAGTTTTGTCAGCCCAAAGTGGATTCCGCAGCTGGGCGATGCCGCCGAGCTGTTCCCGTCCATTGAGCGCAAGGCGGGTGTTCACTACCCCGTGCTGGTACCCAACATGAAGGGCATGGAGCGGGCGGTGGAAGCCGGGGTGGAGGAAGTTGCCGTATTCACCGCAGCCTCGGAAAGCTTCAACAAGAAGAACATCAATGCCTCCATTGCCGAATCCCTGGAACGCTTCGAGCCGGTCATGGCGCTGGCGCAGGAAAAGGGTATTCGGGTGCGGGGCTATGTCTCCTGTGTGCTGGGCTGCCCCTATGAAGGGCATATCAAGCCACAGGCCGTGGCGGAGGTCAGCGAAAAGCTGATGGAAATGGGCTGCTATGAGGTGTCCCTGGGCGACACCATCGGCTCCGGCACACCGCTCAAGGCACAGACCATGCTGGCCGCCGTGGCCCAACGCGTTGCCATGGACAGGCTGGCCATTCATTTCCACGATACCCGCGGCCAGGCGCTTGCCAACATCCAGGCCTGCCTGGAACTGGGGGTGGCCACGGTGGATGCCTCGGTGGCCGGTCTGGGTGGCTGTCCCTATGCCGACGGTGCCTCCGGCAACGTGGCCACTGAAGACGTGGTCTTCATGCTGGAAGGCATGGGCATCAACACCGGCGTGGACCTGGAAAAGCTCCACGCCACCGCCGTCTGGATCAGCCAGGAACTGGGCCGGGAGCCGGCCAGCAAGCTGGGGCGAATCCCGGTGGAGAAGGCCATCGCGCCTCTCGGCTGGAAATAAACCGAAAAGCACCTGTAGGAGCGAATTCATTCGCGATCAAGGCCATCGGGTACCACGGCAAGCTCAACGTGGAATCGCGGATAAATCCGCTCCCACGGCTTCTTTTATCGCGAATGAATTCGCTCCTACGGTAGATACACCTGTTTTGAATGCAATCCATCGAAGGAGAACACAATGAAATTCGAAAACCTGAATGCCGTCATCAGCGGCGGTGCCTCCGGGCTGGGTTTTGCCACGGCCAAGCGCTTTGTGGAAGCCGGCGGTTCGGTGGCGCTGCTGGACGTGAACGAGGAACAGGGTCAGGCCGCGGTGAAGGAACTGGGCGACAAGGCCATCTTCGTGCAGACCGATGTCACCTCGGAAGAGGCCGTGAACGGCGCGGTGGCCCAGGCGGTAGAGAAGTTTGGCCGCATTGATGTGGCCGTTGCCTGTGCCGGCATCATCGGCGCCGGCAAGGTGCTCTCCCGCAAGGGTCCCATGCCCAGTGATTTCTTCGCCAAGGTCATTTCCGTCAATCTCGTGGGCACCTTCAACCTGTTCAAGGCCGCTGCCGAGAAGATGGCCGAGAACGAGGCCCGCGAGGATGGCGAGCGCGGTCTGCTGGTAAGCACCGCCTCCGTGGCTGCCTTCGAGGGCCAGATCGGCCAGGCCGCCTACTCCGCCTCCAAGGGCGGCGTGTCCTCCATGATGCTGCCCATGGCCCGCGAATTCTCGAAGATCGG
>NZ_SLKM01000303.1:0-4863 GCF_007134575.1 Natronospira sp. | reverse complement strand
TTCACCCGATCGCCGCTGCCGTTATCGCCGCCCTCGCGGACCAATTCGGCGTGACGCGCCTGAAACTCCTCCACATCGTCGGCCAGCAGGTAGAAGCGGCCGGGGTCGATGCGGTCAAGATAGTTGTCGAACACTTCCGACGCCATTTCCGCCGTGAATTCCCGCGCCGCGAAATGGTGTCGCTCCAGCAGCCCGGTGATCAGTCGGTCCAGGAAAAGTTGCTGGTCACTGGGTTTCAGTGGGCGTGGCGTGGATTCATCCGTGTGGCCCACATGGCAGACATCCATGTCCTTGTCGCCGTTTTCCTCGGCGAGCACGGGGCTGGTGAGCAGTCCGCTCAGTATCAAGGCGGTCAGAAAGGCCTGCAGGAGTTGCCGCATGAAGTCGTTACTCCGGTCCGTTGTTCTCAGGGGCGTGGCCCCGTCAGTAGTCGTTATTGGTCAGCATATTGGAACCTGACAGGGATTTCGAGTTCCAGTGCTGTGCCGATGGCTCCCGTTGCAATGTCCGCCCCAATACGGATAATTGCGGCGGCAAATCCGCCGTCAACCCCGCGAGGCCTCCTTCAATGAAACCCCTGGCAGTACTCAACGGCATCATCATGGGGTCCAGTTTTGCCATCTGGATCGGATTGGTCGTGGTGTTGTTCTTGTATGGGCTGAATGCCCATTATGACTATATCAGGGAAGAGATTCCCAATCTGGTGGTGCATGCCGTGATATTCACCGGTGTAACCGTCGTGGCGGCCCTGAGCTTCTGGGGGACGGTGCGGGAGCGGTGGTGGTTGTGGTACGGACAGGCCGCCATGTATGCGGTTCTCGCGGCCGTGGTGGTCTATTACTGGCCGGAGTGAGTCAGGAACGGGGCCTTGGCCCGGCTCAGGCCAGGCGGCTCTCGTAGAGTTCGGCCAACATTGCCGTTACCGCCAGCGATAATCGCTCCAGTGTGGCCTCATCGGCGTAGACCCGATTGTGGAAGGCCAGCTGTTCGGCGATGCGGCGGGCGCGGGCCGGGGCATGGGCCATTCTCGCCCAGGAGCGATAGTCTGTTGCCAGCCGGGCCATTTCTTCCGCCGCCGGAAGGCCTTCCTGCTTCATGGCCGCGCTCACTTCTTCCCGAAGTCTACCGAGAAGGGCGTCCAGATCAGATTGCATGACCGTTCTCCATTCAAGGAATTCCCTAGAAGGGCAACAGCTTGACGGTCATGGCGGTAATGACCACCGCCCCAACCAGATTAAGTCCCAAGCCTCTCAGCGCCATGCTGCGGATCGGCACCCGCCCGGTCCCGAAAATGACCGCGTTCGGGGCCGTCGCCACCGGCATCATGAAAGCGCAGCTGGCGCTCATGGCAGCGGGAATCATCAGCAGCAGGGGATCAATGCCTGCCGCCAGGGCGGTGGCAGCCATGACCGGCATCATCAGTGTTGCCGTGGCCGTGTTCGAGGTGGTCTCGGTCATGAAGGTGATGGTCAGGCAAATGCCCAGGACCAGGACCGCCAGGGGCCAGTGGGTGTAGGCGGCAATGGCCTCGCCCAGGCTGGTACTCAGGCCGCTGGCTTCGAAGGCCTTGGCAATGGCAATGCCACCGCCGAACAGAATCAGCAGCCCCCAGGGAATGCCTTCGGCGGTTTTCCAGTCCAGTACCCGGCTGCCGCGTCCGTCCGGCACAAGAAAGCACAGCACGACCACGGTCAGGGCCACGGTTGCATCCCCGGTGTAGCCGGGCATGGGCAGCCAGGCCGACCAACCGCCCAGGGGATCGGTGCGGGTCATCCAGGCCAGGGCAGCCAGGGCAAAGAGTGCCAGCACCCGGCGCTCGGCCGGCTGCCAGGGGCCCAGACGCTCGATCTCCAGTTTCTCCCCCTGCGGCATCCGCCAACCTAGGAAGAGCCAGGTGATCAGAATCAGGAGCAGGGACGTGGGGACGCCAATGCGCATCCAGTCCAGGAATGAGATTTCCTCGCCGGTCATCTCGGTGTAGACGCCCATGAAGATGACGTTGGGGGGCGTCCCAATGGGGGTGCCCAGACCGCCGATGCTGGCCGCCCAGGCCATGCCCAGCAACAGGGGGATGGCCACGCGCCTGTCATCGCAGCCCTTGAGCACCGCCAGCGCTACCGGCAACAGCATCAGAACAGTGGCGGTATTGGATATCCACATGCTCAGCAGGCCGCTGGCGAGCATGAAGCCCAGCAGTAGTCTTGCCCCGCCCTGGCCACCGACCAGGGTCACCATGCCCAGGGCCAGGCGCCGGTGGGCGTTATTTCGCTCCATGGCGGTTGACAGGATGAAGCCCCCAAGCAGCAGCAGGATCAGGCTGTGCCCATAGGCCTGGGCCACCTCGCCATGGGGCAGCACCCCGAGCAAGGGGAAGGCGGCAAAGGGGATGATGGAGGTGGCGGGAATGGGCAGGGCTTCGGAAATCCACCAGGTCGCGCAAAGCCCCGTCACTGCGGCGGTCCAGCAGGCCTCGATCGGCAATCCCTGGCGGTGGCATAGCAGGAAAAGGGCAAGTGCTATCAAAGGACCGCTGATGAGCCCGGTTTTCTTGATCTCCGGCATTATTCTGTTCCGGCTGATGAATGTCAGGGCTTTGGCAGTCACGTATAATGCCGGTCTGACTTCGAATGAACAACTGGAGCTTGTGTGATTGCGGAAACGGACCAATCAACCCTTCGGGCCGCGGTGGTGGGCGTGGGCTACTACGGCTCATTCCACGCCGAGAAGTACGCAACCCTGCCAGGTTGCGAACTGGTGGCGGTCGCCGATCACAATGAAATGCACGGCGAACGGGCGGCTGTGGAGTATGAGGTCCCCTGGTTGCGGGATCATCGGGAACTGATCGGCAAAGTGGATGTGGCCAGCGTAGTCGTGCCTGCCAATGCCCACTATCAGGTGGCCAAGGACCTGATCGAGGCGGGCATCCATGTCCTGGTGGAGAAGCCGATCACTGAGTCGGTTGGACAGGCCCAGGAGTTGATCGATCTGGCGGCGGCCAATGGCGTGACCTTGCAGGTCGGACACCTGGAACGGTTCAACCCCGCTTTCCAGGCTCTGCCGGACAATCTGCGCACACCCGACTACGTTGAGTCCCACCGCTTGACGCCATTCCCCAAGCGCAACGTGGATGTGAGTGTTGTACTGGATCTGATGATTCATGACATTGATCTGGTTCACGCCCTGATTCCGTCACCGGTGCGTCAGATTGAGGCCAAGGGCGTGTCGGTGTTTTCCGATGCCCTGGATCTCGTCAATGCCGTGATTCATTTCGAGAATGGCGCGGTGGCCAATCTTACTGCCAGCCGGGCCAGTACCCAGCCCCAGAGAACCCTGCATCTGTTCCAGCACAATGCCTATACGGTATTGGACCTGCATGCGAAGGATCTGCTCATTCAGCATCGTGCCAGCGGTGAGAAGGGTGATATCGCCGTTGAGGAAATCCGTTGCGATAATCAGGATATCCTGCGCTCGGAAGTTGAAGCCTTTCTGACTGCGGTACGTTCCGGGCAAATGCCGATGGTCACGGGTCAGGATGGCAAGGCTGCTCTGGCAACGGCACATCACATCATGGAGGTGGTGCGTCCTGATCGTGCGCCCATGGAGCCCCTGTCCATTGATCAGGCCGTCGACACCCATGAAGGGCACGTTACCCATGACACTCACCCGGAGACCCGAGAGCCCGTTTTTTCTCGCAGCTCTCTGGTAGGCAAGAAATCCAAGAAGGAGTCCTGATGGTTCCGCTTTTTGATCCCAAGCCCCAGCATGAACAGGTGGCTGCGGAAGTTCATGCCGAGACCCGCGCCGTTCTGGATAGCGGACAGTTCATCCTTGGTCAGCACGTCAGGGCCTTCGAGGAAGAAGTCGCGGACTATCATGGTGTGTCGGAGGCGATTGGTGTGGCCTCGGGTACCGATGCCTTGCATCTCTCGCTTCTGGCTGCCGGTGTGGGTCCGGGGGATGAGGTCATTACCTCACCTTTTTCCTTCATCGCCGGAGTGGAAGCGATCCTGTATTGCGGTGCCACCCCGGTGTTCGTGGATATCCGCCGGGACAGCATGAATCTGGACGAGTCCTTGCTGGAAGAAGCCGTCACCGAGCGTACGCGCGCCATCATGCCGGTGCACCTCTTTGGTTTGGCCCAGGACATGGACCGGATCATGGCAGTGGCCGAGAAACATGGGCTAAAGGTCATCGAAGACTGTGCTCAGGCTTTCGGTGCCCGTTTTGATGACCGCCCGGTGGGCAGTTTTGGTCACAGCGGCTGCTTCAGCTTCTTCCCGACCAAGAACCTGGGCGGGTATGGCGATGGTGGCTTGGTCACCACGGACGACCCCGAAATGGCCGAGCGTATTCGGGTCTTGCGCAGTCATGGCAGTGCGGTGCGTTACCACCACGATGTTGTGGGCTTCAACAGCCGCCTTGATGAAGTGCAGGCGGCGGCGCTCCGGGTCAAGCTTCGCCATCTGGAGGATTTCAATCAGTCACGCCGAGAGATCGCCGCTCGTTACCAGGAGGGCCTGTCGGGCCTGCCAATTCGCCTTCCCGAAGCGGGGGACCGCCATTACCAGGTTTATGGACAGTACACGGTGCAGGTTGAAGGCCGCGACAGGGTTCGTAAGCGGCTGGGGCAGGCGGGCATTGGCACGGCGATTTATTATCCCATCCCCCTGCACAGGCAGGCAGTCTGCGGTGATCGATATCAGTCTCTGAGTCTGCCCGTATGTGAGTCGGTGGCCGAGAGTTGCTTCTCCCTGCCCATGTTCCCAGGGATGACCCTGGATCAGGCCGACGAAGTCATTGCGGCAGTCAAGGAGTCCCTTAGCTAGGGAGCCTCTGATCAATCCATTAATGGATTGATCAGAG
>NZ_SLKM01000112.1:0-4878 GCF_007134575.1 Natronospira sp. | reverse complement strand
TTGAGTTCCGTGATGGTGTACTCGGCGTGCTGACCCGAGAGCATGGGATAGTCGGCCGTCGGGATGCCTTCGCCGCTGGGCCCGTGACAGGCGATGCAGGCGGTGACGCCGGTTTCCAGGTTGCCGCCGCGATAAAGCCGCTTGCCCTCTTCAGCCAGCTCCTGGTCGGCACTGCCGGGCTGGGGGGTCTGGATGGCGTAGAAGACCGCCAGATCCTTCATGTCCTGGTCATCCAGGCCCTGGACCTGACCCGCCATCACCGCATCGCTGCGCGTGCCGTCTTTGTAGGCGCGGAGCTGCTTCAGGGTGTAGCGGGCATGCTGGCCGGCCAGCTTCGGCCATTCCGGGTTGGTGCTGTTGCCGTCGGGGCCGTGACAGGCGGCGCAAGCCGTGCTCTTGGCCTCACCCGCCTCCGGGTCGCCGTCCACCAGGGGGTCGGCATTGACGCTCAGGCCGAGGGCAAGGGCGGCCATGCCGGCGAGAAGCTGCAGTGTCCTCATCGTTCTCAGGGCTCCTGAATTCCGCCCGGCCGGTGCCGGGCTAGACAAACTGGAAATCGCAAAGTCGGGTATTGTACACAAGTTTTCGTCCCGACCGGAATCACCACGAGAGCCAGTCAATGAGTGAGCAGGCAGCAAAATCCATCAGCGGGCTGATGCAGTCGGCCCAGTTTGTCCTCAGCGCCGCCAGGAAGGGCCAGTTTCCGGCCGATGAGCTGCCGGAAGTGGCCTTTGTCGGCCGCTCCAATGCCGGCAAGTCCAGCGCCCTGAACCGCCTCACCGGCCAGCGCAATCTGGCCCGGACAAGCAAGACCCCGGGGCGCACGCAACTGATCAATTTCTTCGAACTGGACGGCGGCAGCCGGCTGGTGGACCTGCCCGGCTACGGCTATGCCAAGGTGCCACCGGCGGTGAAGGAAAAATGGGCCCGACTGATCGAGAGCTACCTCCAGGCGCGCCCCAACCTGGTCGGGATCATCCACATCATGGACATCCGCCACCCCATGAAGCCCTTCGATGAGCAGATGCTGGAATTCGCCGCGGCCATCGACTGCCCGGTGCACATCCTGCTCACCAAGGCGGACAAGCTCAAACGCGGCCAGCAGGGCAAGCAGCGTCAACTGGTCCGCAACGCCGTGGGCGACGCCGCCGGGGTACAGCTGTTCTCGGCCGAAAGCGGCCAGGGCGTGGACGAGGCCCGGGCGGTGATTGCCGGCTGGCTGGGCTGGGTTGAGGGCTAGCCCGGGTTAGTAAAAGGTGGCCTCGCGCAGAGGGCGCCAAGGGCGCGGAGAAGTTCAAGGGCGGGTTTCACGCAAAGGCGCAAAGGCGCCAAGGAAAACCCTATAAGTTGTTGTGGTTGGAGCCCCCTTCTGTAGGAGCGGATTTATCCGCGATATCTCTCTACCCTTCTTTTGAAGACAGGGGGTTGATTTGGCCACATGCGAAACCTGCCTCCGGCAGGTTTCGTCGCGGATGAATCCGCTCCCACAGGGGGGGGCTTCGATCGGCTTTGTCGGTGCCGGGGCCACAACAAAAGGATTTTCTGGCCTGGTTGGTCCGAGAGGGGCCAAGTTCCGCCGGTCAGGTGGGAGTTCGAGTGCCTGGAGGAAACCGAGCGGTCCCGCCTGAGCGGCGCAAGCCCCGAGGGTGGAGGGTGAATCCGGATGGCTGATCAGGGCCTCCTGCACGCGTGGAATGGCAAGGTGGTTTCGAATGCCCCCTGACTGACCGATGGTGAGCGGTCACCCTTCACCCTCGGGGCCCAAAAAAAAATGCCCCGGTCTGGGGGGACCGGGGCAAAAAGGGGCCCGGTGTCAAAAGGGGGAAAAACACCGGGCCAGGCGACGTCCGGCTTGGGGTGACCGAACGTCTCCCACTCAGGGAGGGGAGTGGGCGAGCGCCTTGCGACGCTCACTGACTATGATGCGGCCAAACGGGGAAAGTTCCAAGTCGTACGAAAAAATTTTTTTCAATCACGCCGATTGCCCGCAGCGATCAATGGGCCTCCTCCCAGTCGATCCCGTCCTCGGCGTCCACCTTCAGGGGCACGGACAGCTTGCCTGCTCCGGCCCTTGCCATCCGTTCGGCCACCGCCTGGCGAAAACGGTCCACAGCGGCCTCGGGTACCTCGAAGACCAGTTCGTCGTGGACCTGCATGATCATCCAGACCCCGGGCCATTCGGTGCTCAGCCACTCGGCCACATCCAGCATGGCGCGCTTGATGATGTCGGCGGCGGTGCCCTGCATGGGCGCGTTGATCGCGGTGCGTTCAGCGTACTGGCGGCGCTGGCCGTTGCGGGAGTTGATCTCGGGCAGATACAGGCGGCGACCGAAGACGGTCTCCACATAGCCCTGCTCGCGGGCCTGTTTTCGGGTCCGGTCCATGTAGTCGGCCACGCCGGGATAGCGCTGGAAGTAGCGGTCCACGTATTCCTGGGCGCTCTGGCGCTCGATCCCCAGTTGGCGCGCCAGGCCCCAGGCGGACATGCCGTAGATCAGGCCGAAGTTGATCGCCTTGGCGGCCCGGCGCTGGTCCGGCTCCACCTCTTCCGGTCGGCCACCGAAGACCTCGGCGGCGGTGGCGGCGTGGATGTCCAGATCCTGCTCGAAGGCCTTGAGCAGGCCCTCGTCGCCGGACAGATGGGCCATGATGCGCAGCTCGATCTGGCTGTAGTCGGCGGCCACCAGTCGATAGCCCTCGGGGGCGATGAAGGCCTTGCGGATGCGCCGGCCCTCGGCGCGGCGGATGGGGATGTTCTGCAGGTTGGGGTCGGAGGAGGACAGCCGTCCGGTGGCGGCCACCGCCTGGTGATAGGAGGTATGTACCCGTCCGCTGTTGGGGTCGATCATCTCCGGCAGCTTGTCGGTGTAGGTGGAGCGCAGCTTGGACAGGCCGCGGTGCTCGAGGATCATGCGCGGCAGCTCATGGCTGATCGCCAGTTCCTCGAGCACGTCCTCGGCGGTGGAGGGCTGGCCCTTGGGGGTCTTGCGCACCACCGGCAGGCCCAGATCCTCGAACAGGATCTTCTGCAGCTGCTTGGGCGAGCCCAGGTTGAAGCTCTGCCCGGCCGCATCATGGGCCTGGCGTTCAAGGGCATCCATGCTGTCCTTGAGTTCGGCGCTCTGCTCGCGCAGCTTGTCGGCATCCACCATCACGCCGCGCGCCTCCATGCGCTGCAGGACGGGGATCAGCGGGATCTCGAGATCACGGTAGATGCCCGCGAGCGGCTTGATCGCCTGCAGCTTCGGCCACAGGGCCTGGTGCAGACGCAGGGTGATGTCGGCGTCCTCGGCGGCATAGGGCCCGGCGGTGTCGAGCTCGATCTGGTCGAAGGTCTTCTGCTTTGCGCCCTTGCCGGCAACGGACTCATAGCTGATGGGCGTGATGTCGAGATATTTCTGCGCCACCGAGTCCATGTCATGGCGGGTGGCGGTGGAGTCGAGCACATAGGAGGCGAGCATGCTGTCATCGTGTATCCCGGCCAGCCGGATGCCGGCGGCCGAGAGTACATGCATGTCGTACTTGATGTGATGGCCGACCTTGGGCAGTTTCTCGTCTTCCAGTAGGGGCTTGAGCTTGTCCAGGGCGCGCTGGCGGTCGATCTGCTTCGGCGCCCCGTCGTAGTGATGGCCCAGGGGCAGATAGGCGGCCTCGCCGGCCTTGACCGCGAAGGACAGGCCCACCAGCTCGGCCTGGCGGTAGTGGATGCTGGTGGTTTCGGTATCCACCGCCACCAGTTCGGCCTGCTTCAGGCGCTTGATCCACTCGTCCAGGTCCTTTTCATCCAGCAGGACCTGATAGTCCCCCTGGCTGTTGTCCTCGGCCTGGGCGCCGGTGCCGGCATTGCCGTTGTTCTCGTCCAGCTCCCGCAGCCAGGAATTGAATTCATGACTGCGGTAAAGCTCGCGCAGGGTGGCGACATCGGCCTCGCCCAGCTTGAGTTCCGATTCCTTGACGCCAAGTTCAAGATCGACCCGGATGGTGGCCAGTTCCCGGGAGAGTTTCAGCTGTTCAATGTTCTCGCGCAGGCTTTCGCCCACCTTGCCCTTGATCTCATCGGCCCTTTCCATGAGTTGGTCCAGGTCACCGTACGCCTGCAGCCATTTCACCGCCGTCTTCGGCCCCACCTTGGGTACCCCGGGGATGTTGTCGGACTTGTCCCCCACCAGGGCCAGGTAATCGATGATGCGCTCGGGCGGGATGCCGAACTTCTCTTCCACCCCGGCCGGGTCCAGGTATTTCCCGGTCATGGTGTTGACCAGGGTGATGCGTTCGGTCACCAGCTGGGCCATGTCCTTGTCACCGGTGGAGATCAGTACCTGTTCCCCCCGTTCGGCCGCTTCCCGGGCCAGGGTGCCGATGACGTCATCCGCCTCCACCCCCGACTCGCGCAGCAGCGGCAGGCCCAGGGCCTCGACCATGGTCAGCAGAGGGTCGATCTGGGCGCGCAGATCATCGGGCATGGGCGGCCGGTGGGCCTTGTAGTCTTCAAAAAGCTCATCCCGGAAGGTCTTGCCCGGGGCGTCGAAGACCACCGCGATATGGGCGTCGCCATAGTCCTTGCGCAGGCGCCGGAGCATATTTCCCACACCATAGACCGCACCGGTGGGGCGGCCGTCGGAGGTGGTCAGCGGCGGCAGGGCATGAAAGGCCCGATAGAGATAGGAGGAACCATCCACCAGTACCAGATCCGGCTGTTTCATTGCCCGTTCTCCTGCTCGTCGTTGTTCTCGCTCTCGTTCTGGCTTTCTTCTTCCTCGGGCTCGGGCAGGAACAGCGGCCCCTTCTGGCCGCAGCCCGCCAACAGCAGGGCCACCAGCAGCAGACTTGCGATACGCATGGTCATGGACAATCCGTTCACTTAGGGAACCTCTGATT
>NZ_SLKM01000194.1:0-4879 GCF_007134575.1 Natronospira sp. | reverse complement strand
AGTCAATGAGACACAGGAAAGGGCCGCCATGGGGCGGCCCTTTTATGCTTCGCATCCATCATTGCCGGCGCCAGCCTTTTAATTATGGAGATTGTCGCAGGACGTGCGGAAGCTCCCGCGGTAACGCATTGGCCCACCATCGACGCCCTGATACAAATCAACCGTACACAGGCCGGTATGGATTCCGGGCCCCTCCGGGAAGGGACTGTCGCTGCCGCTCCAACCTTCCGGCGGGACGACCACGCCGGTACTGCGCTCTATCCACTGAAAATAGTGGCTTTCACCGGCCTGGAGCAGTCGCTCCACGGCACATTCATTCTCGATCTCTTGATTACTGGTTCCATACTCGCTGAGCATGCCCGTCACGCCGAGAACACGGCTATTCGAGTAATCGATTGATAGATTCATTGGAATCGGGTTCCCATTGGTCGCCCAGGTTAGGTCGGCGCTTACAACGATAAAATCCGGATTGAGAAGCCCTGCGGTACCGGCTTCGTTGGTACGGAAAAATGCCTGGTAGCTATCGTGGACGGGCAGTGTGGGGGTTTCTCCACTCTGCCACTCAGCCGCATTGCCAGCGGCAATCTTGAAGGTGCCACGACGTCCCTGAGTGTGTTCGCGGAGCATTTGCTTTGCAGTCTGCTGGATTGCTTGCCATGCACGTTCTTTTAGTCGGCCTTTGTTTTCGTCATCATTGAGGGTATTGATTGCCGTATGCTCCGGCACACCCTCGCAGGCGCTCTCCGCATCGTCCGAACCGTCATCGCCACCCGCTGCGCCGCCAGCTTCACCCCCGCCGATGAGTCCCGGGTCAAAGCTCGACGGTTTGCCATTAATGGCTTCAGGGGCCTCAGCGCCGAAACCCTCATTGTTGGCGATCTCTGTCAATTCCTCATTGACGTGCTCAATGAGGTCATGCCAGGCATTCAGCTCCTCCATCAGGATTCGATAATTGGTCTTGGCCTGTGGAGAAAGCGTGATGCTCTCGGCCACCAGCTCGAGTGCGACACCCTGCCCGGGCCGGCTTACCTCGAAAGCGAATACCTGCATGGTGTTTGGGTTGAGCAAGGCAATTCGACGCTTTTCGGGCTCCGCCCAGCATTCAAGTTGAAATTCCGGATCATCGGGTATCAGTGGATCAGGGCTGCCCGGATCGGTATTGCAAAGCAATTCAGGTGCGTAATCCAGAGCAAGCTGTTGGGCGGATACCGGATCCTCACAATCATGGCTGCAGAAGAATGCCTCTTCCTGCTGTGGTATGGGATAGCCGATGTCCGAATTCCCAAGCACAGGCTCGGGATTGAGAAAGAAACACAAGGAAAAAATGAAAGACGTTGAATATAGACAATAGCTTCTCATTGTTATTCCCCCTCCTTTTTTCGACTAGCTGAGCAGTAAGCGCTGTCCCGGGAATGTTTTTGCCAGGATTATGCTCAGTGGCTAAAAAATTATAAAAGATTTGGGAATATTTCGACTCGTCGGCGGTAAGGACAGGGTGACGGAAGGGGTAAGGGAAATCCGACAGTGCTGTCACGGTCCGCTGTCGCCGCAGGACTGTCCAGGCTTTAGTCGTTCAAGGTGGTGCCGAAAGGGTATTTGCCGAGAGATCAAGGGCTACACAGGCGAAGGTTCAAGCCATCGGGTGCCTGAATCTCGGCTTCTTGACCCATGCGCCGGAGGGGGTGGCCATCGTACTCCAGCTTGGCGAGGCGGGCTTCCAGCTCGGGGGTTTCGAAGACCAGGCTGACTTCGGGGCCGCTGCGGCTGAATTGCAGGTTGAAGCCCTCGGCACAGACCTCGGTGATGCCCTCGGCGTCGGGGGAAGGAATCAGGCCCAGGTCCTCCCAGAAGATGGCGGCCTTCTCAGGATCCCGTGTACGGCGGCGCAGGGCGCGGAAATGGCCGGGCAGGCTGAAACTCTCCTGTCGAAATGGCGGCGGCGAGAAGGTGCGTGCCTCCAATAGACAGACCGTCTGGCCGCTGGGGTCGAAAAAACCGGCTTCGTTGAACTGGTTGGGGCCGAGTTTGATGAAGGCGAAGTCGATGCCCGATTGTTCCAGCTGCCTGACCTGCTCCGGCAGGTCTGGGGTAACGAATGTCAGGGAGGGCGAGGGAAAGCGATAGTCATGGAGACCGAGACACAGGCGTCCATCGCTCATGACGCCGTAGCGGTGGGGCCAGACATCACCCACCGGGATGCTCTCGAAGCCCAGGCCCTGCCAGAAATGCAGGGAATCCAGCACCGCTTCGCAATCCAGGCTCAGTTCCAGCAACCGTCCCAGTTTCATGGCGCCTCCCGACAATCCCGGTTCAGTGCATTCGCCATCGAGGACGGCGAGACCACAGCAAGCTAGCGCTCGGCGCCCATCTGCAATGCGCGCGCCTGGCTGTCCTCGGCGGCCTGAACGGCCTGTTCACGACTTTGCCTGGAGACTTCGGGCCAGCCGGCTGCGTGCCTGGCAACGAGCTCCTGGAGCATATGAATGTGGTCCTCGCTGGCATTGAGGGCGGGAACATAACGGAGCTTGCCGCCACCGGCCTCCTGGAACAGCTCGGCATTCTCGAAGGCAATTTCATCCAGGGTTTCCAGGCAGTCCGCGGGGAAACCCGGACAAACCACATCGATATCCCCAACACCTTCCCCACCCCAGGCTTCCAGGGTTTCATCGGTATAGGGCTTGAGCCACTCGGCCTTGCCGAAACGGGACTGGAAAGTGACAAACCACTCACCCTCCTTCAATCCCAAGCGATGGGCCACCAGCCGGGCGGTCTTGTGGCAATGACAGTGATAAGGATCACCGGCGAGAAAGGTGAACTTGGGGATGCCGTGGAAGGAGAACATCAGGCGTTCGCCACGTCCCCGCTGATACCAGTGCTCACGGATACTATTGGCCAGGGCCTGCACATAACCGGCATCGTCATGGTAGCTGGTGACCATGCGAAATTCCGGCATCCACCGCCAGCGGGAAAGGATCCCGGTGATCTTTTCAAAGGTGGAGCCGGTGGTGGATGATGCGTACTGGGGATACAGGGGCAGTACCAGCAGCCGCCTGACACCACGGGCCTGCAGGGACTCCAGTGCCGATTCGATGGAGGGCTTGCCGTAGCGCATACCCAGAACCAGTTCCACACGACCGCTGAATCGGCTCTTCAGCTTTTTCTCCAAGGCCTCCACCATGTCCTCGCAGTTGCTGAGCAGGGGTGAGCCGCGCCCGGTCCACACCCGGGCGTAGGCTTCGGCTGACTTGGCCGGCCGGGTACGCAGAACAATCCCGTTCAGAATCAGCCACCAGAGGGGGCGGGGTATCTCCACCACGCGGGGATCGCTGAGGAATTCCTTCAGATAGCGACGCAGGGCCGGCGGAGTCGGCTCATCGGGTGTGCCCAGATTGGTGACGAGGATACCCAGGCTGGCGGGCTCATCATGGCGGAAATCGGCGCGGCCTTGGAAACGTGTCATGGGACTGGCTTGCCTCGGGTCATCAAAAACAGGGTCGGCGACGGTGCGCTCGGGACCGATATTGTACCAGCCGTCCACGCCAGCGGGGTGGGTGCTTCTGACCCGGCGTCACGGCTGGCATACTCGGCAACCATGGACATCATCGCTGACCTGTTTACCGACTTTCCGGAAAAATTCGGCATTCCTCGCCAAGCGGGGCAGGCGCCCTCGTCCCAGGGGCGGGTGGTCCTCCGCCCCGCCTTTGCCCGTCCCGAGGCGGTGCGCGGCCTGGAGGGCTACAGCCACATCTGGCTGCTTTTCCAGTTCCATCAAGCGCAGGGCTGGAGACCGACGGTACGACCGCCGCGGCTGGGAGGCAACCGCCGCCTGGGGGTATTCGCCAGCCGATCGCCCTTCCGGCCCAACCCCATCGGGCTTTCCGTATTCAGGCTGGAGGGAATTGATTGCGACGACGGCGTCTGTCTTCACGTCAGCGGAGTGGACATTCTGGACGGCACGCCGGTACTGGACATCAAGCCCTATCTGCCCTGGGCGGATTGTGTCTCGGCGCAGGGGGGCTTTGCCGATGAGGTTCCAGCCACCCTCACCGTGAGTCTTAGCCGGCAAGCCGAGTCCTCTCTGGCGCAAATGGCGGAGGGAAATCGCCTTCGTTCACTGCTTGCCCAGACCCTTGGCCTGGACCCGAGGCCGGCCTATCACGAGGATCCCGAGCGAATCTATTTCAGCAATTTGGCCGGTCTGGAAGTGCAATGGCGGATTTGCGAGGACGTGGTTGAGGTCCTCTCAGTTGATGCCGCTGACTAGCTGGGCGCACCACCGGTGCCCAGGATGACCCCGAAACTGACCATCAGGAAGACCCCGGCCAGGACCAGGATGAAGCCGGTGGCACGGTGATGACGACGGGCGAAGTCATCAAAACGATTGTCGGATTCTTCCATCTTGCGCGTCGCCTGCCGGACTGAGACCCAATGATTGGCGATCTTTTCCAGGGGCTTGAGGGCGCTCGGGCGAAGCAGGATGACCAGCACAATGACCGCGGCCGCGGCATTGGCCACGATCAGGAACCAGAAAAGCGCCTCCCATATCCAGGGGATTCCGGGTAGTGCCCCTGCTGCCTCCGCAGGAGACAAGTGGAGCACAAAACCAAAGAAGAACCACAGGGCGGCGAGCAGAATCAGACCACCCGCCCAGCGATGATGGCGGTAGAAGAAGCGCTCGTAGTAACGCGGGAGTTCCAGTTCCCGCATGGCGCGCCGGGTGGACCATTGCCGGTTAAAACCTTCAGCCATGCGCTGGAATCCGTCCGGTGCCAACATCAGGATCAAACCCAGTGCTGCAGCGAGCAGCCCGACAATGATAAAAAACAGTACCGCCGCTTCAAGCAGCATCGTCCCCGTATCCATATTATCTCCCTATGTT
>NZ_SLKM01000298.1:0-4934 GCF_007134575.1 Natronospira sp. | reverse complement strand
CCGGCATCACCGGGGATGGTTTCAAGACCCTGCACGAAGGCCAACAGGTTCAGTTCGAAACCAAGGAAGGGCCCAAGGGCCTCCAGGCGGTGGAAGTCTCCGCCCTCTGAACCGCCGATGTCGGTCTGCATGGATCGACACCGGTAAAAAAAGACCCCGCCATCCGGCGGGGTCTTTTTTTGGCCTCGCGCAGAGACGCAGAGACGCAGAGACGCTGAGTGCGCTGGGGCCTTGGCCGGGTTGGCTGCCGTGCCGCTTCGGGAGGACAGTTGCCGATTTCTTGCCTGGGCTGGGGCTCGCGCAGAGAGCGCTAAGGACGCCAAGAAAACCCGCCAAGATTATTTTAACTTTGCGCCCTTGGCGCCCATTGCGCGAGGCAACACCCCGCTACCGCAGCAGCACGGCCTATCCGGAGTGGCACGGCGACTTACTCCGGCAGTGCCCCACAAAACTCAGCGTCTCCGCGTCTCTGCGCGAGATTCCTACTATTCCTCCGAGTCCTTGAGCTCGACGGTGTCGATGTCCACTCGCAGGGTGTCCAGGGTGTCGGCCACTTCGTCTGTCATGTCGGATTGGTAGCGGCCGCCCAGGTGTTCGGCGAGGAAGCGTTCCACGTCGGCGTACATGGCCAGGCGGTTGAGGCGCCCGGCGAAGCCGTGGCCTTCGTCCTCGGCCACCAGGTATTCCACCGGCCGTTCCAGGTCCCGCATGGCCACCACGATCTGGTCGGATTCGTGCTGAACCACGCGGGGGTCATTGGCACCCTGCACTACCATCAGCGGCGCGGTGATTTCTTCCGCCGAGAACAGCGGTGACTGCTTCTTCAGTCGTTCCCGATCGGCCTCATCATCCGGATCACCCACACGATCGACAAAGATCTGCCGGATCGGGCCCCAGTAGGGCGGAATGGAATTGAGCAGGGTGATGATGTTGGAGGGTCCCACGATGGATACCCCGGCGGCATACAGGTCCGGTGTGAAGGCGAGCCCGGCCAGGGTCGCATAGCCGCCATAGGAGCCTCCCATGATCCCGACTCGGTCCGGATCAACAATGCCTTCATCAATCAGGTAGTTCACCCCGTCAGTGATGTCGTGTTGCATGTAGCCGGTGCCCCATTCCTCATTACCAGCGTTGAGGAAGGCCTTGCCAAAGCCGGTGGAGCCCCGGAAGTTGGGCTGGAATACCGCATAGCCCCGGTTGGCGAGGAACTGGGCATTGGCGTCGTAGCCCCACATGTCCCGGGCCCAGGGGCCGCCGTGGGGATTGACCACCAGGGGCAGGTTCTCGGCCGGCAGGCCCTTGGGCAGGGTGAGATAGCCGGGAATCTCGAGCCCGTCCCGGGCCTCGTAGCGGATGGGTTTCATTTCGGCCAGGTGTTCCACCGGCAGATTGGGCCGCGGCCGGTAGAGGAGTTCCAGCTCGCCACTGTCCCGATCAAAGAGATAGGTCGCTCCGGGATCGGTATCGGAGGTCAGGGTGACCAGCCGATAGCGGCGATCATGACTGGCGGAGGTGAAATAGATATCGCCATCGCCTTCCAGGGATTCACGCACATGCCGGAAGTCTTGCTCGAAGCGTTCTTCCCTTGGATAGACGCGCAGGCGGTCACCGACGTAATAGGTTGCCACCAGCTCCCGGGTGATGGGGTCGAACTCGGCGCCGGCGAAATCCACCTCACCCTGCGGGTCCCGGTCCACCAGTTCCTCTTCGCCGCTGGCCGGATCAAACAGCACCAGTTCGCTCAGGTCCCGGTCGCCGGTATTGGTTTGCATGTAGAAGCGCTCACCATCGGCGTGGAACTGGATGGGTGAGCATTCCTCATCGATGCCGCAGGTAAGCAGCGGCTCTTCCACCAGTTCATCGTCCTCGAACTGGTGGACGGACCACCCGCCCTCCTGCCGCTGACGCATGCCGAGGCGCAGATTCCCGTCCAGGTCAGCGGTGAAATCGGCGATTCCGACATCATTCTGGAACACCCGTTCCCGCTCACCGCTCTCCAAGTGGACGCGATAGACATCGTGCAACTGGGGGTTGCGGTCATTCATGCCCACCAGAATCCATTCGGGATGCTCACGGGGTGCGCTGATGACCCGGGCCTGGATGTTGTCATAGGGCGTCAACTCAAAGGCCTCCGGCACCCGCTTGTCCTCTGCCGGCTCCTCGGTGGGATCAACTCGATAAAGACGGAAGTTCTCGTCCCCACCCCGGTCCTGCATGAAGATCACATAACGGCTGTCCTGGCTCCACCAATGACTGCCGATGGGACGGTCACGGTCGTCAGTGAGCGGACGGGCCTGATCAAAATCCTCCCCGCGACGCTTGATCCAGACGTTACGCACATCGTCCAGGGGCTGGTGGAAGGTTACCCACTCCCCGTCTGGTGAGAGTTGGCCGCCGCTTATCTTCGGGTCATCGAAGAAGATGTCCCGGTCAATGATCGGCGGAAGCTGAGCGGTTTCTTCGCGATCCATGTCGGTTTCCATGCGGGTGTCGGCGTCGTCTTCCTGGCTTGCGCAGGCCGCAAGGCCCGCGATCAGCAGGAGGACGGCGAGTTGATAGGCGCGATTGAGCATAATTCCCCCCGGTCTTGGGCGGTATGATGGATGATCAAAGTTAAGGCCACAAACATGGCAGAATAGGCACAAATTCTGGAAATTCAACGTGGAGCCGCAAAATGTCCGAAAAATTTCGTGCTTTCCGCATTCACGATCACGACGGCGAGATCGAGTCCGGTTTCGAGCAGCTTTCGCTGGACGATCTGCACCCTGGCGAGGTGGTGATCCACGCCGAATATTCCAGCATCAACTATAAGGATGCCCTCGCCGCCACTGGCAAGGGCAAAATCCTGCGTACCTCCCCCTGCATTGGCGGGATCGATGTGGCCGGGACCGTGGAAAGCAGCAGCGATTCGCGTTTCAGCGAGGGCGACAAAGTCCTGGTCACCGGTTGTGGCCTGGGTGAGGCCCATGATGGCGGCTATTCGGAGAAGGTGCGGGTCCCGGCCGACTGGATCGTGCCCATTCCCGAGGGCATGGACAGCCGTCAGGCCATGGCTATCGGCACCGCCGGATTCACCGCCGCGCTCGCCATCCACCGCATGGAGCACAATGGCCAGGCCCCGGACCAGGGCAAGGTGGTGGTGACCGGCGCCACCGGCGGTGTGGGCAGTTTCGCCATCAATATGCTCGCCGGGCTCGGCTATGAAGTCAGTGCCCTGACCGGCAAGGCCAGCGAGGCCGATTACCTGAAGAAACTGGGCGCCAGCGAGATCCTGCTCCGGGATGAAACCGACTTCGGCAAGCGGCCCATGGAAAAAACCCGGTGGGCCGGCGCGGTGGATAATGTCGGCGGCGAGGCCCTGAGCTGGCTGACCCGCACCGTGGGCTGGTGGGGCAATATCGCCGCCATCGGCAATGCCGCCAGTCCCAGGCTGGAGACCACCGTCTTCCCCTTCATCCTGCGCGGCATCAATCTGCTGGGGATCAACTCCATGGCCACCCCCATGCCCCTGCGCCGTCAGGTCTGGGAGCGCATCGGCACCGATTTGAAACCCGGCAAGCTCGATCTCATCCTCAGCCAGGAAGTCGCCTTCGATGAGCTGCCGCCGGTCTTCGACGACTTCATCGCCGGCAAGATCCGCGGGCGGACCGTGGTCAAGATCCAGTAAGAACTCGCGCAGAGGCGCGGAGACGCTGAGTGGGGTGGGGCCGTGCTCGGGTGCCGCGCCGTGCCGCCTCGGCTAGCCCGTTGCCGGTGCCAGGCCTTGTTTGGGCCTCGCGCAAAGGCGCAAAGAAAAGCAAAGAAAGTTTGTGTTCTGGAGTGGCATCGCTGCCTCTCCCACAAGCACGTCCTTTATATTATTGCCGGTTTTCCTTGGCGTCTTAGCGTCTCCGCGTCTCCGCGTCTCCGCGCGAGATCCAAAAAGAAAAAGCCCCGCCGAGGCGGGGCTTTTTCGTCGATCGAATTCGGGCCGGTCAACCGGTCCGATTTCGGTGGTTCAGAGACCCACCACCTCGACCGCCTGGAGACCCTTGGGGCCTTCCTTGGTTTCAAACTCGACCTGCTGGCCTTCGGCCAGGGTCTTGAAACCATTGCCGGCGATGCCGGAGAAATGGACGAAAACGTCCTTGCTGCCATCTTCGGGGGCGATGAAACCGAAGCCCTTGGCTTCGTTGAACCACTTCACAGTACCGGTTTGCATGTTGCTAACTACCTTATTACTTGCTTGATTGAGCGAGCCGGATCCGCGCGGGATCGTGAGGCTCTGTTAAATGCTGCTCGGGAATGCCGGACCGATGGACGCAGTTTCGACCGTGCGGGGCGAATTGGCCCGCGGCCGACTTCCTGCAGAAGGTTTTCGATCGGAGGGAAATCAGGAAGGATTCTTCTCTTTACGAACTACTTGCTGCAACAGCGAGAACCTTTGTACGCACCTTGCGGGGGGATTGCAAGCTTTTTCGAAAAATATTTCTTCGAGCGGGGTGGGGCCTGTTTCCAGCGGTTCGGATTGTAGCGGCCGGCTGCGAGCTACGAGCTACGAGCTACGAGCCGACAAGGGAGAAGGGTTGGGCTTGAGTGCCAAGTGGGTGGCGGCTGACTGGTATTGTGGGAGAGGCTTCAGCCTCGATGGTTGCCCTCGGATGGCACTGCCGACGCTAATGCCTCCCACCTCGGGGCTGCCGTCTCGCCGCTCGGCGCTCGTAGCTCGCCGCTCCAAATGGCGCCAAATCGCCCAATCCGGTAGAATCTGCCGCCCCAATGGGGCCAAGTCCCCGCCCGATCCCGAATTCTAAAGAGGTCCGCATGAGCCAAGTATCCGCTGGCGCCCGCCTCTGGCAGGCCCTTGATGCCGAGCGTCCGCTGCAGGTGGCGGGCACGATCAACGCCTATTCCGCCCTGCTCGCCGAGCAGGCCGGCTTCCGTGCCATTTATCT
>NZ_SLKM01000300.1:0-17314 GCF_007134575.1 Natronospira sp. | reverse complement strand
AGATTACGGAACTGCTGACGCAGGCGATCCACCGTCTGGTCCAACTCCTTGAGGTGGAAGTCCATATTGGAGCGCTGCTGCTCCACCCGAGAACGGTAGATGCTGACCTCGCCTGCATTGTTGAGCAGGTTCTCCAGGAGATCAGCCCGCACACGCACCACCTCCTGCTGGACCCGAGGAGCGGCACGACGCTCTCCATGCTCCTCGACCGCATCCAGACCACTGGGAGCGGGCTTGGCCTCACGGCCTGGCGCTGTTTCCGTCGGGGCCGGCAGCTCCGGCTCCGGCGCTTTCGCTTCTTCGTCTGGCTCTGGGTGGCTGTCCACCTCGGTTTCAAAACTGGGCCCAGGCTCAGACTCAAAGTCCAGCTCGACATCGTCGTCGCTTGGCTGATCAAGATGGTCATCCGGGGCCTCGGTTACCGTGTCTTCGTCGTCAAAGACTTGTCCGCCCCGTGCATCGAGCCGCTGCAGTTCCTGCACCAGGTCGCTCCCGTCAACGATCACGGAGCCTTCGGCAACCTGTTCCACCATCCGGTGAACACGGTCAACGCAACGTTGAATCAAAGCCGTGAACTCGGTGCTCACTGGCAGCTTGCCATCCACCGCCTTGGTCAGAACCGTTTCCATTTCATGGCTGAGGTCCCCCATGGGGGTCAAGCCCGACATCCGGGCGCCACCCTTGAGGGTATGGAGATGACGCTGCAGAGCGGCGACCAGGGCGGTGTCATCATGGTCGGACTGCCAGTTATTGAGAGCCTCGTCCATGGCCTCCTGCAACTCGCGGGCCTCTTCCATGAAAACATCGGCGAGCTCTTCATCGTAATCGGGCAGGTCTTCAAGCGCGATCTCGCTGGCCCGGCGCGGCTCGGTTGCTGAAGCGGATGGCGCGGCTTCACTCGGCTCTTCAGCCGCCGGGGCAGACTCCTCCTCCGCAGGCATCAGCTCGCGGACTCGCGCCAGCAAATCAGAATCGGGTTCGGCAGTGCCTGCCGAAGTAGCCAAGCCCTCGATCATCTCGCGAACGGCCGCAATGGCGTCCTTCAAGACATCAGCGAAATTCTCGCCCGGTGTCAGGCCCTGTTCCTGCATCGCCAGCGCTGCTTTCTCCAGCGGTTGCATCACCGCCGGTATCTCACTCACATCAGCCGTGTGGGAGCTCCCGTTCAGGGTGTGCAAAGCGCGCAGCAGGTCACTGCTGATTTCACCTTCCTGCAAGACCTCCTCGGTTGCGGTATCCAGGGTGGCAAGGTGACGCTCGGCCTCCTTGCGGAAAATGTCATAGAGCACCGGATCCATGGCCGGTTCATCGTCGAGACCATCGACTGGCTCGTCCTCGCCTTCTGTCGCCAGTGAATCCGGACTGGCCTCATCCGTGGCCTCTTCCAGGCTAATACCATCGAGGGACGGCCAATCGTCATCACCGTCCTGTTCGCCTTCATGCCGCTGGGTCTCGTCGCTAACATGCGGCTCGAGCTCGGCCTCGGCCTCTTTTTCGACTTCCGGCTCGGCCGGGGTCTGCTCCGGCATCTCTGGAGCCCCCGGCAGTTCGGTGCCTTCGTCCCCGGCAGTGGACTCGGCCTCGCCGTCACTGCCGAGGCTACCGGCATGCAGGTCAGGCGCTGCTTGCGGAGCTGGCTCTTCGCCGCGGCTCCAGGCATCAGCGGTTTCCATCAGCCCAATCGCATCCACTTGGGGCTCACCTTCTCCCTTGAGCTGAGCCACCAACTCGGGGATGGCTTCGATAGCCTCGCCGACGTGATCAATCAGGGCCGGTTTGGCATCAATCGTGCGATCAATGACGCGATTGAGAAGGTTCTCGAAGGACCAGGCAAACTCGCCGATAAATTCCGCACCCACCATCCGCCCGGAACCCTTGAGCGTGTGGAAGGAGCGTCGAACAGTGGTCAGGGCTTCCTGGTCGCCCGGATTCTCGCGCCAGCGTGGATAGTTCTCCCGCAGGGAAGCGAGCTCTTCTTCCGCCTCTTCCAGGAAGATATCCACGATTTCCTCTGAGATATCTTCCGGAGCCGGTATCTTCTTGCGCGCCTCAACGGGCGCGGCGGGTGCCGGCGTCTCTGCTGGAGTGGGCGCTGTTTCAGCGGCAGGCTCCGGGTCGGGTTCACTGACCTCGGCCGACTCGGCGGGAGCGCCATCCGAAGCGTCGGCGGATGGCGCATCGGCACCATCACCCGGCTCTGCATCAAACTCGATTTCAAGCCCATCGGTCGCCGACGTATCGGCGTCGGCACTGACTGCCTCGTCGGCTTCTGGTGCCAAGGTGTCTTCAGTTTCAGTAGGCGGTTCGATCGAGGGCTCTTTCGCCTCTCCCGGCAAGGCACCAGGCCGGTAGCCAATCTCCGATATGCAGTGCTCCGCATTGTCCAGCATGGACTCTGGGTACCCTCGGCCCTGCTGGATGGTTTCCAGATAAAACTCTGTGCTGACAATGGCATCCGCCAGCCGGTCCAGCGTCTCTGGCGCCGGTGGCTGATCACTGCCAACCACACGGTCACGGATGAAAAGGGCGGCAGCCTGGAGAATCTCCCCGGCCCGATTCAGTTCCAGCAGGCCGAGGCCCGCCCGGATCTGCTGGACCAGATCGGGAATGGCCTCCAGCTTTTCCTTTTCCGCCGGGGATTTGACAAAATCCTGCACCCGCTCCTTGACCTTGGCCAGATTGACGATGCACTCGCGAATAACAGCGCCGGACACCTCACCATAGGCACCATCGTCTTCATCGTCGGCACCCGAGACACCGCTCATCTGCCGGTCCAGGCTTTCCTCGACCTGAAGCAATGCACTCGCGGTCTGCATCAGGCCGTCATCGTCCACCGCCTGAGCCGCAATCATGCGTGAAAGACTGTCCTGCTCCTGGCTGACACGATCCTTCAGCTTATCCAGGCCGAGCATGCCAAGGGTGTCCGAAACCTTGCGCAGCAAGTCCGACAGGGGCTCCAGTTCGTCAGTCTCGGCACGCCCCATGCGGACATGGATATCCAGAGTGTCCTTGACCCGAGCCAGGTCCTCCTTGACCGCCGCCGACACCGTCTGCATGAGCTGCGCATTAGGCCCGGAAAGGGCGGCCTCGACGGATTTGACCCGCTCTTCGTCTGGCAGAAACTCATCCAGGCGGAAGCTCTCTCGTATGCCACTGACACGATCACCACCTGCGGTGGAGCGGGCAATGTAGTAGAGCAGGTTGTTGATAAGCTCTTCAGGTGGGTCCGCCTGAATGGCGATCTCACCCTCATTGGCCAGGCGTTTGATTTCCCGATCAACCCGCCCCATCAACTGCTTGAAGCTGACATCCGCCTCAAGCCCGCCGTGGGCCAAGGCCTCAAGCGCCCCACCGACGACCCACCACAGCTGGAAAACCGGCGGCGACTCGGATGCCTCCTCGAGCTTCTCGGCAATTTTTGACAGGGCTTTCAGATACTTTCCGGCAGTGGGGTCGCGATACCAGCCCAACAGGGCTTTCTGGAACTTGCCTCGTAGCTTGACCGCCACCTGCTGACTGTCGCCAACCGCCGCACCTGGCCGGGCAACCTCCTCGGTAACACGGCGGCCACCAATATCCCGGGCAAAGACTGCACTTTCACTCAACAGAGGCCGGCCACGAGCCGAACGCATGTCGTTGATCAGAGACAGCAGGGCGAGGGGCACATCGGGCTGACCCGCCACGATACGCTCAAGGTAATCCGGAAGCTGAAGGAGGCCGCGGCTGAGCACTTCCAGCGCCGCATCGCGGTCGTTGACCGCTTCGTCGGCGACTGCCCGCCCCAAGGCCTCCATTTCCTCGGCCAGCATGGCAGCACCGAACACCTCCACCATTCGCAAGGTGCCGTGGGCCTGACGCAAAGCACGCAGGCAGTCATCGAGACCCTTGGCCTCCTCATCCTCCACATAGGCCTCAAGCCCATGGCGCGCCTGGGTGAAGGTAGTATCGAGCTCGCTCTTAATCCACAGAAGCGAGTCGGATGCGGCCTGTGTCATGGCTCCGGTCCCGGTCACTGTTTGCACCGACAATCACCCCCGCGGGGGAGATGACTGAAATTTTCGATCAGGCTGCGGCAAATCGCATACCTGACCACTCCCTGGCCGGTCTCTGCCGGCTAATGATCCACACAGCGCGGGCAATCAATCCACGCGCTCAGTATCCCGCTGACGTTTCTGCTCGCTGTCACCAGCCTCATCATCTTCCGGCCAGTCGATTTCATCGACAAATTCGTCCAGCCCGCCTTCCTGCTCATCAACGCTGTCTTCGATATCGCCGGACTCCAGACTGGAAAGATCATCACTGTCTTCCGGCATATCTTCAAGGGAAGCCATCTCCCCGTCTTCAAGGGCTTCCGATTCGCCCTGGTCAACGTCTTCGGAAGACATGACCATGGTTTGCTCCTCCTGCTTGCCCGGGAGCTTGAAGCCGGAAACGGATTTACGCAGCTCGGTAGCCAATGCGGCCAGCTTGCCAATATTGTCGGCAGTGGCAGTGGTGCCTTCGTGCGTCTGAGAGGTAATCTCCTGAATCACCTGCATGGTGCGAGAGACGTCACTGGCAGCCTGCGCTTGCTGACGGGCGGCACCGGAAATACTCTGAATGAGTGTCGCAATATGGTTGGACACTTTCTCAATCTCATCCAGGGCCTCACCCGCATTTTCCGCCAGGCGCGCCCCGCTCACCACACCCGATGTGGAGTGCTCCATTGAGATCACGGCTTCGTTGGTATCGGTCTGAATGGTCTTCACCAGGGCTTCAATCTGCCGGGTGGCATTACCGGACCGTTCCGCGAGTCGCTGCACTTCGTCAGCCACCACCGCGAAGCCGCGACCGGCCTCACCGGCAGCAGATGCCTGAATGGCCGCGTTGAGGGCGAGAATATTGGTCTGCTCGGCAATATCGTTAATCAGCTCCACGATATCGCCAATTTCCTGGGAACTCTCACCAAGTCGCTTGATTCGCTTGGAGGTCTCCTGAATGTTTTCCCGAATATTGTTCATGCCGTCGATGGTGCGACGCACTGCATCGCCGCCCTTATGGGCAATCTCCACCGACTGCTGCGCCACTCGGGTGGAACGCTCGGCATTCTCCGAGACCTGCTCAATGGACTCGGCCATTTCCTGAATCTGACGGCTGGCGGATGTAATTTCCGAACTCTGATGCTCGGATGCCTCGGCCAGATGAGACGCGGTCGCTCGCGTCTGCTGGGCCGTGGCATCCACACGCACCGCGGTATCGTTAATGGTTACCACCAGCTCCCGGAGGGCGTCCACCGCGTAATTAATGGAGTCGGCGATGGCACCGGTGATGTCCTCGGTCACCGAGACCTGCACGGTCAGATCGCCATCAGCCAGACTGCCCAGCTCGTCCAGCAGACGCAGAATGGCCTCCTGGTTCCGCTCGTTCTGCTCTTGCTGCAGCGCCGCCGCCTTACGGGTGTCGGAGGTCAGCACATAGACATAGATGAGCACCGCCAGAATCAGCAGGGCCAAACCACCAAAAATGTAACCATAGGTGGCCGAAAACATGCGATCGTCGATGGAACGGCGGTAAGTACTTTCAACAGAGCGGATACCCGCCAGCAGGCTGTCACTGATCTCCGCCAGAGCACTATTGGCCCGATGGACGGACAAAAGCTCTGCCCGTTGGCCCTCGATCCGGCTGACTTCATCATTGATACGCCCGTAGTAGACGCTGATATCGGTCAGGATGGACTGAGCCTCGCTATCAGCCACTGCCTCCACACCCAGGCTGTCATCGCCATCCTGAAAGCCCCGGACCAGACGCCCGAAGAAGGCATTGTCATCACCAATTCGACGCTGCGCCACACCCGGATCACCACTACCGGTCACCAGAGACACGCTCCACTGATGAATACGCGGCGCCAGCTGAGCCATCCGTCCCTGATGGAATACCTGGCTGGCTCCCGCATTAATTTCCAGCAGGCGATCGCCCAGCGCTTCAATACTGTTCTGTAGCGGCCCAATATTCTCATCAATGATTTCCAGGGACTGATGACTACGACGAATCATGTCCCCCTGGTCCAGAAGCAGCTGAGCCGCGCCACGGCCGGTATCAGACCAGCGATCCTCGACAATGCTCAACTCCTGACGGACCTGCCTTGGCGGGGCCGGAAGCAAGGTATCGGGGTTACCCCGCCGCATCCTGTCCAGGTTTCGGTCAAAGCGCTCACGGTCAGTGTAGAGTCGCTGAATGGCTTCCCGATTACCATCGACCGCAAGCTGAGCGTTCTTGGAAACACTCTGGGAAATGACTGCGGCTTCCGCTGCATACCCCAGAAACTCCTCATCATGAGCCGCCCTCTGGGTCACGAAGAAGAAATTCACGATCGCCGCCGCGAGCAGAGCGAGCACCACCACGATCAGGACGTAGAGGAGCTTGTTGGAAGTGGTACCGGAGGACTTAGCCATGAGTCTTCACCTGGTGTCGTTCATCGTTCTCGATTCCGGTCATGTGCTTGCACCGGTCAATCGCCATTTTCACTGAGCGGCCTGGAGGAAAAGCTGACTTTCCACCAGGTCCCGGAAACTGAGTACCGTCCAGTACTCCTCACCACGGCGGAATGCACCGCGGACAAAGGGGCGAAACTCGGCCCCCAGTTCATCATTCGCTTCGTCCACGGCCTCGTCCGACTGGAAACGGCGAAAGCCACGCACTTCACTGACCAGAAGGCCAGCGGGAATTTCCGGATGCTTCACGGCAATCACGCGACTTCGGCGATCCAGCGGGGTGCTTTCACCACCGCCAAGCTGGCGGAGATCCACCACGGACAACAATTGACCACGAACATTGGCCAGACCAAGCAACCAGGCCCGGGCACCGGGTACTCGGGCCAGATCGGGCATGGGCAGCACTTCCCTGACCTCCTCCCGGGGCACCAGGATGTTGTGCTCGCCCATACGCATGCCAACCCCCACCCATTCGTCCCCGGTCTCCAGGGTCGCTTCCTGCTGGCGCCCCGCTGCTGCCTGGCGGCAACGACGGTCCAGCTCCTGCAGCAGGCGGAAGGGCTGGTCGACCAGATCCGAAAGGGTGGTGATGTCGGCCATGACGAATTACTTCTCCAATGCTTCCTTGACCTTGCCGATGAGCTGATCTTCCTTCACCGGCTTGACCAGATAGGCGATGGCACCCTGACGCATGCCCCAGATCTTGTCAGTCTCCTGATCCTTGGTGGTGATGATGATCACCGGGATATCGCGGGTATTGTCGTTCTTTGCCAGCTGACGAGTGGCCTGAAAACCACTCATGCCGGGCATCACCACGTCCATGATGATCACATCCGGCTTTTCGCTGCGGGCCTTTTCGAGACCTTCCTCACCGGATTCAGCGGCAATCACCTCGTAGCCCGCCTTCTCCAACTGGGACTTGAAAACATGCACCTCGGTGGGGGAGTCATCAACAATCAAGACCGTCGCCATTACCTTGTTCCTCCAGAATTATGTCGCTTTAGGGTTTTAGTCGTCGTCGCTTGCCGAAAACAACGATCAGGCCGTGCGTCGCACGTGATTCTCGATCGCCCCCAGTAATTCGTCTCGCGTGAACGGTTTTGTCAGATACTCTTCAGACCCGACGATGCGACCGCGAGCACGGTCGAACAAGCCGTCCTTGCTGGACAGCATGATGACCGGCGTATTGCGGAAGCTGTTATTGCGCTTGATCAGCGCGCAGGTCTGATAGCCGTCGAGACGCGGCATCATGATGTCCACGAAGATGATGTCGGGTTCGGATTCGGCGATGACCGAAAGCGCCTCGAAACCGTCCACGGCGGTCAACACCTCGCAGCCGGCCTTCTTCAGCAGGGTCTCAGCCGTGCGGCGAATGGTTTTACTGTCATCGATGACCAGGACCTTGAGTCCACTCAGATCGCCGTCATTCGCCACCGGAACCTCCATCGTATTGCGAAACTTGTCATGGTCTGCTGGCGGGCGGACCATTCCGGCGTTGCCCGAACCGGCGGCAGCCATTGTCCGATCCATCACACGATCCCCCTCGGACGACTACCGTGCCTTGACACTCTACGCCATTTCCACGCCAAAAGCCGCCCTTGCACCCATGGATTGCCCCGATGCGGACCAGAATACCGTCCCTTACCGGGTAATATTATCGCGTTCTATCATAATATTAGCGGACAATCCACGAAATTTCCTTGAACTGGTTCACGGAACACTGGGAATTTGCCGGATTTCCGTCCACCCTGGCCTCGAAAACCCGAGCCAGGCGGTACACTGAACGGCCAAGCCCAGCCGCCTTGAGTCATAACACAGGACAGCGCAATGACGAACCGCAGACCCAATGTGGGCGTGGTCATGGATCCGATCGAATCCATCACCCCGCACAAGGACACCACCCTGGCAATGATGCTGGAGATCCAGAACCGGGACTGGGCCCTGTCCTATCTGACCCTGGAAGATATATTTCTGCAGGATGGCCGCGCCATGGGCCGCTGGCGCCCCCTGACCGTCCGGGACCAGGATCAGGATTATTTCGATCTGGGCGAGCCCCAGGGAGGACCACTGTCATCCCTGGACTGTCTGCTGATGCGCAAGGACCCGCCCTTCGACATGGAGTATATCTACGCCACCTATATTCTCGAGCGGGCCGCGGACGAGGGCCTGCGGGTGGTGAACCGCCCCGCCAGTCTGCGTGATGTGAGCGAGAAGGTTTATACCGCCTGGTTCCCGGAATGCTGCCCACCCACCGTGATTGCGCGGGACGGTGACCGACTGCGGGGCTTTATCCGGGATCAGGGACACGCGGTGCTCAAACCCCTGGACGGCATGGGCGGACGGGATATTTTCGTGGTCCGCGATGGCGACCCCAACACCAGCGTCATTCTCGAGCATCTGACCGCCAGCGGCGCCCGCTTTGCCCTGGCCCAGCGGTATCTGCCGGAAATCCGCGATGGCGACCGTCGCATACTGCTGGTCAATGGCAAAGCCACCGGCCCGGCACTGGCGCGGCTGCCCCGCGCCGGCGAATCCCGGGGCAACATCGCCGCCGGCGGCACGGTTCAGGGATCGGAGCTGCGTGAACGAGATCACTGGCTGATCGAGCGAATCGGCCCGGTGATGCGAGACAAGGGCCTGATGTTCGTGGGCCTGGACGTGATTGGCGACTATGTCACCGAAATCAATGTCACCAGTCCCACCTGCGTACGCGAACTGGACCACATCTACGGCAGCAATATCAGCGCTCAACTGATGGACGAACTGGCGGAGCTGGAAGGATGGTGAGGCTGGCCGCGACCGTCCTGGTGGCGGGCCTGCTGAGTGCCTGCCAGCCAGGCGAGGAAGCAGAGCGCCAGCAGGCGCATTTCCATGCCATGGGCACCCGGATTGATCTCACCCTGATCGAGGGCCCCCTGTCCACCGAGTCGGCGACCCGGCTGATCGAATCCCATTTTGAGGTCCACGAGCAGCGCTGGGACGGCTGGGGTGGCGGCGAGCTTGGGCGCCTAAATCAGCGTCTGGCCAATGACGGCCAGGCCAATGTGCCCGCTTCCCTGCGCGATGGCATCGAGCAGGCGCTGCTGCTGGGTCAACAAAGCGAGGGCCTGTTTCACCCCGGCATCGGGGCATTGGTGGAAACCTGGAGCTTTCACCGTCAGCCTCGCAAAGCGGGACCGCCACCGAGCGAGGAATCACTGCATGGCCTGCTTGAGTCACTGCCCCCAGTGAGCGCCCTGCAACTCGATTCTGGCCTGCTCCGGGGCCCCGGGCAGGGATTCCGCCTGGACCTGGGCGGTTTCGCCAAGGGGCTCAGCCTGGATCGACTGCACGAAAACCTGGATGCCGCCGGGCTCGAGCACGGCATCATCAATGCCGGTGGTGACCTTCTTGCCCTGGGCCGTGCTGGTGGCGACAGCGTTGACGCCCGCGCCTGGCGGATCGGCATTCTGGATCCGCGCGGGGACGGCGTGCTGGCCGGCGTGACGGTGACCGACGGAGAATGCGTGATGACATCGGGCGACTATGAGCGAACCTTCGAACATGATGGTGAGGCCTATCACCACATCCTCGATCCGCGGACTGGCCACCCCGCCGACGCCAGCGCCTCGGTCACCGTGATCAGCACCGAATGCGCCCGGGCAGACGCGGCGGCCACCGCCCTGTTTGTCGCCGGCCCCGGTGCTTGGCCCGAGCTGGCGGCGCAAATGGAGGTGGACACCGTGATGCTGGTCACGCCCGATGGCCAGGTAGAGTTGTCACCGGCCATGGAGGCACGGATCGAATTCGATCAACGCCAACCCGACGTAACTGTCAAAGCGCTTCCCTGATGCCACGACCGTCCCTGCTCGACTGTCTTGTGATCCTCATACTGGCGGCCAGCCTGGGGCTGCTGTTGGCGATGAGCCTGGATGGGCGTAGCGGTGATACCGCTCTGGTGATGGCGGAAGATACAATCGTGAAGCGGATCAATCTCTCCCGAGCCGGCGAATACACGGTGAGCGGCCCCCTGGGGGAGAGCCTTCTGGAAGTGAGCAACGGTCGCATTCGCTTTGCCGATGCCCCCTGCCCAGACCGGATCTGCCTGCGTCGGGGATGGCTGAGCCAACATGGCGACAGCGCGACCTGCATCCCCAATCGCGTTCACATCCGCCTGGAAGCGGAAGAAAACGGCTATGACAGCATCAACTTCTGAACAGGATCGCCTGGTGGTCGGCCTGGCGGCGCTTGCCGTGATCATCCATGTGCTGGAGACAGCCATTCCCAGCCCGGTGCCGGGGCTCAGGCCCGGCCTGGCCAATGTCATCACCCTGGTGGTGCTGTTCCGCTATGGTCTGGCCATGGCCGCTTGGGTCAGTTTATTGCGGGTGGTCGGTGGCAGCCTGCTGATCGGCACCTTTCTGGCGCCGGCCTTCCTGCTCAGCCTGGTGGGGGCCCTGGCGGTGCTGCTCAGCCTGGCGGTCGTGCGCCCCTTGCTGCGCCTGGGCCTGAGCCCCATTGGCAGCGGGGCACTGGCATCGGTGGCCCATGTCGGGGGACAATTGCTTATCGTGCGCCTGCTGCTGATCCCACATGATGGCCTCTGGCTTCTGGCACCCTGGCTCATGATTGCCGCGCTGCCGTTGGGAATCTTTACCGGCATGATAGCGTCTGAGACATTGAAACAGCTGGAAACAACCCCGAAGGGCGGGAGGACCGCGTCCCATGCGACAGATTGAGGTGGTGAAACTGCGCCCCGGGTCCCGTGATCGCCTGATCACGACGGTCTTTCTGGCTGCCCTGTTGCACGGCATGGTCATCCTGGGGGTAAGTTTCTCCGCCGACCAGCCGGGTGAACTGCGGGCCAACACCCTGGAGGTCACCCTGGTCGCGACCCCGGACGAGCGCCCCCCGGAAGAGGCGGATTATCTGGCCCAGGCCGACCAGCGCGGGGCGGGGAACGTGGAGGAACGCGTCCGTCCGGAATCCGCCCAATCCACCCTGGACCAGATTCCCAACCCAGGACTGGAAGAGGGCTGGGCCGAGGAAACCGAGGTGGATGTCACCGATGGCAGTGAATCCCCCGACAGCCTGGACAGTCTTGAGCCGGAACCGGAAAGCAACCCGCTGCTGACCACCGAGAGCAGTCCGGAACGGGTTGCCAGTGCCAACACCACGCCGCGGGATACCCGCCAGCCACTGCAGTTGGCCCGCCTGCTCACCGATGGCGCTGAGCAGGCCGACCCCATTAGCGACGATGATCGCCAACCCCTGGCCCACAGTGACGACCCACGCGAGAAGTTCATTCAGGTCAACACCCGGGAGCACGCCTATGCCGAGTATCTGGAAGGCTGGCGCCGCCGGGTGGAATCGGTGGGCAATGAACACTACCCGGTGGAAGCACGGCGCGACGGCCTGACCGGCGCCCTCACCCTGGAAGTGGCCATCGCCGCCGATGGTACCCTCCGTGAAGTCCGGCCACTGGAAAGCTCTGGCCATCCCACCCTGGACCGGGCCGCCGCCCGCATTGTCCGGACAGCTTCCCCCTTCGCCGCTTTTCCCGAGGCGATTCGCGAAGAGGCCGATGTGATTCGTTTCGCTTTCCGCTGGGAATTCGGGACCGACCGCACCATCCGCACCGGTGTGCGGCTACCTGCCGGCAGCTGACCCCTTTCACCCCGACCACGGGCGACTGGTAGAATGGGAATCCATTTGCGCGCCAAGAAACCACGCCCATGGCCAATCCTGATTATCTAAACGGACACTTTCTGATCGCCATGCCGGCCCTGGGCGATCCCAACTTTCATCACACCGTGACGCTGATCTGTGAGCACGGCCCCGAAGGCGCGTTGGGGATTATCATCAATCGCCCCCTGGAAGACATCCATCTGGGCGACGTGCTCGAGCAACTGGAACTGGGAGAGGCTCAAACCGGCATCGGCAACCAGCCCCTGTTCCAGGGTGGGCCGGTGGAGCAGGAAAGAGGCTTTGTGGTGCACCAGCCCCTGGGGGACTGGGAGGCCAGCCTCGATCTCGGCAACGACCTGGGGGTGACCAGCTCAAGAGACATCCTGGCCGCCATTGCCGACGGCAAAGGCCCCGAGAAGAGCTTCGTCGCCCTGGGCTATGCCGGCTGGGGCGCGGGCCAGCTGGAACAGGAAATCAGCGAAAATGCCTGGCTGAGCAGCCCGGCCGAGGCACGCATCCTGTTCGATGTGCCACCGGCCCAGCGCTGGCGGGAATCGGCCCGCGCCATGGGTGTGGACTTGAGCCGCCTGAGCGATCAGTCGGGTCACGCGTGAACCAGCCCAAGGTGCAAGGCACACTGCTGGGTTTCGATTACGGATTGCGCCGGATCGGCGTCGCCGTGGGTCAGACCGTGACCCAGACGGCCAACCCGCTAACCATCCTTCCAGCCGACAACGGTAAGGCGGACTGGGAGCAGATCGCTGATCTGATCCGCGAATGGCGACCGGCGGCCCTGGTGGTTGGCATACCGGCGCATGCCGATGGCAGTGACAACGAGCTCAGTCCGAGAGCACGGCGGTTTGCCCGACAACTGCAGGGACGTTTCGGCAAACCCGTTTACAGTGTGGACGAACACCTGAGTTCACATGCGGCCGCCAGTACTGGCGAACGCCGCCCCGGGGAGGCCATTGACGACCTGGCCGCCGCTCGAATTCTGGAAGACTGGCTCAAGCAATGAAGACCAATGACTGAACGGGGAGACCACACGGGGATGACACAACATCTGCTGGCCATTGACGACCTTGAACCAGGGCAACTGCGAACCCTGCTGGATCTGGCCCGCTCCCATGCCGACGCCGATCCCCAGACCGAATCTCGGACTCAGCTATCGGGGGTGACCGTCGCCCAGCTATTCTACGAGCCCAGCACCCGCACCCGCTGTTCGTTTGAAATCGCCGCCCGCCGACTGGGTGCGGATGTCCTCAACCTGGACATCAACCACACCTCCACGGTCAAAGGTGAAACCGTCGTCGACACCGTTCGCACGCTGGCCGCCATGGGGGTAAGGCTGTTTGTCATTCGCCATGGCGATGCCCGGGTGGTTCAGGCCGCGGCCGATGTCCTGCCGCCGAATTGCCATCTACTCAATGCCGGCGCCGGCACCCGTCAGCATCCCACCCAGGCTTTGCTGGACATGCTCACCCTGATGCGAGCCGGTTTTGATTTCGCCCGCCTCGACATCAGCATCGTCGGCGACCTGCGCCATTCCCGGGTTGCGGCGTCCGCGGTGGAGGCCCTGCGCATGCTGGGTGCGGCAAGCATTAGAATGGGGGGTCCCGAGGGTTTCCTGCCCGACAACGCCCCGGCCGGGGTCAGCCTGCATCAGGACCTGAAAGAGACGATTCAGGGGGCAGCGGTAATCATGGCTCTGCGTATTCAGCGGGAACGCATCGCAGCGGATGTCCTGACCGATCCACAACTGGCCCATCCGACGGCTTACCATGAACAATGGGGTTTGAATGAGGCGCGCGTGGCGCAATGGGCCCCGTCGGCCCGTGTCCTGCACCCCGGCCCCATGAACCGGGGCGTGGAAATTGACGACGAACTGGCTGACGGCCCCCGCTCACTGATACTCGATCAGGTCCAGAACGGCGTGGCCGCCCGCATGGCCGCCCTGACCTGGCTATTTCACGGAGACAGCATCCTATGAGCAAGCATCCCGCCCACCGGGGCAGTATATTCGTGGAAGAGGCCGAAGTGCTGGCGCAGGTCGCCCATGCCGCAGAGCAATACGTGATTCGCTTTCGAGCCCCGGAAACCGCCCGCCGGGCCGAACCCGGCAGTTTCGTCCATATCCGCTGCGATAGCTCGCTGCCCATGCGCCGCCCCCTGTCCATCATGCGGGTCTCGGCCGAGGAAGGCTGGGTAGAATGTCTTTACAAGGTGGTGGGCAAGGGAACGGCGCTGCTGGCGCGACAGCGGGCCGGTGACCAGATCGGCGTCATGGGCCCCATCGGCAAGACCTTCCAGCCAAGTGCCGGTCGCCGCCGACCGCTGCTCATCGGGGGCGGTGTGGGCATTCCGCCCATGGTGTTCCTGGCCGATCGCCTCAGGCAGCAAGCGGATGTCAAGCCCCTGGCCACCCTCGGCTCGGAAGTCCCCTTCCCCTTCAAGGCCCGGCCATCGACCCACATGGTTCCCGGCATCCCGGAGGGCGTGATCGCCACCATGCCGCTGCTGGAAGACTGGGGCATCCCCTGCCGCCTGGCCAGTGGCCAGGGTTACCCCGGCTGCTTCGAAGGCTTTGTCACCGAGCTGGCCGATCACTGGCTGCAATCCCTGGATGCCGATGCCCACGCCCAAGTGGAGATCCACGCCTGCGGCCCAACCCCCATGCTGGCAGCCACCGCCCGCCTGGCACAGAAGCATGGGCTGCCTTGCCAGGTGGCGCTGGAGGAGTACATGGCTTGCGCGGTGGGTGGCTGTGCGGGCTGCGTGGTGCGGGTGGAGACCGATCAGGGCCCGGCCATGAAACGGGTCTGCGTGGACGGCCCGGTGTTCGATGCCAACGCCGTCTTCCCCCCGGAAAAACCCGCCGACAAGGCCGGCCTCTTCCACTGAACCACCCGACCGCGTATCCCGGACGGATACATACAGCCTGGGAGCCTCGCCACCGCTTCGGACCACCACCGAGGCTCCCCTACCCAAAGTTGATTTTGGCTTCGAGGTTGGCGCGGGAATCGGCATTGCGCAGGGCCTCGTCGAGTTCAATCTTGCCGTCACGGTAGAGTTGGCTGAGGGCCTCGTCAAAAGTCTGCATGCCGGGTTCGTTGGAATCCTCCATGGCCTCGGAGATCTTCTCGATCTGGCCCTTGAGGATCAGCTCTGAAATGTAGGCGGTATTGATCATCACCTCGCAAGCCGCGACCCGCTTGCCATCCACGCCCAGCAGCAGGCGCTGAGAAATCACGGCACGCAAATTCAGCGCGAGATCCATAAAGACCTGGGAGTGCAGTTCCTTGGGAAAGAGATTGACGATGCGATCCAGGGTTTGATGGGCATTATTGGAGTGCAGAGTGGAGATGGCCAGATGCCCGGTACCGGCAAGCTGAATGGATGCCTCCATGGTTTCCCGGTCACGGATCTCACCAATCTGAATCACATCCGGCGCCTCACGCAGGGCACTGCGCAAGGCCTTGGCATAGGACAGGGTATCCTGGTTGAGCTCCCGCTGATTGATAATCGACTTGCGGTGCTTATGGGTGTACTCGATGGGGTCTTCGATGGTGAGAATGTGATCACTGGCATTCTCGTTACGATGGTTGATCATCGCCGCCAGGGTCGTGGACTTGCCTGAACCGGTTGAGCCGCACATGAGCACCAGCCCCCGGGAGGTCATTGCCACGTCCTTGAGTACTTCCGGCAGGCCCAGATTATCAAGCTCCGGCACATTGGAGGGGATATAGCGAAGCACCATGGCAAGTTGCCCCCGCTGGCGAAAGGCATTGCCGCGAAAGCGACCAATACCTTTCTCGGACAGGGCAAAATCCACTTCCATGTCCACCTCAAGCACCCGTCGGTCACGTTCACTCAAGACACTGGTGACGACTTCCTCCACCACCTCGGGCGTCAGTACCGTCTTGCCGACCGAAGCCATCTTGCCTTCAAGACGCATTTTCACCGGCGCGTTGGCGGTGATATAAAGGTCGGAGGCCTTCTTGTCCGCCATGAGCTTGAGATAGGGCTGGATATTCATGCCTGGCTGCTTCCTCTATCCATCAAATAATGGCTGATGAATGCCAATCAACGACGATGCCCGCTGGGGTCTTCGTCCTCCATGATGTGCAGTTTCTCCGTCCCTTTCTCCAGATCCCGGGGCTGGCGATCACTCTCCAGCTTGATCTTGAGACGAAGCTCATTGGCTGAATCGGCATTACGGATGGCATCTTCATAACCGATACGCCCCGCTTCAAAGAGCTCGAACAATGCCTGGTCGAAGGTCTGCATGCCCAACTCTCGGGAGCGGCCCATGACTTCCTTGATCTCCCCCACTTCGCCTTTCTGGATCATGTCAGCAATCAATGGCGTATTGATCAAGATCTCCACCGCCACCGACATGCCCTCGCCATCGGAATTTCGGACCAGTCTTTGCGAAATGATTGCCTTGAGGTTGAGAGCCAGGTCCATCAGCAACTGCTCCCGGCGCTCCTCGGGAAACAGGTTGATGATTCGGTCAAGTGCCTGGTTGGCATTGTTGGCGTGCAGCGTGGACAGGCAGAGGTGCCCGGTCTCGGCAAACTGAACGGCATAATCCATTGTCTCCCGATCACGGATCTCCCCAATCAGAATCACATCCGGCGCCTGGCGCAAGGTGTTCTTCAGGGCCGCATACCAGTCCTCGGTATCCACACCCACCTCCCGCTGGGTTATCACGCACCCCTGATGCGGGTGAACGAACTCCACCGGGTCCTCGATGGTGATGATATGGCCTCGACTTTTCTGGTTGCGCTTCCCCAGCATGCCCGCGAGGGTAGTGGACTTACCCGAGCCGGTGGCCCCCACCACAATCACGAGTCCACGCTTGGTCATGGCAATTTCTTCCAGAATCTCCGGCAGTTGGAGATCTTCCAGGCGGGGAATTTCGGTCTTGATGGTCCGCAGCACGGCACCGGTTCGGCCCTGTTGAACGAAGGCACTGACACGGAAACGGCCAATGCCGCGCGGGTTGATGGCGAAATTGGCCTCCTTGGTGGCATCAAATGCCTTGGCCTGCTTATCGTTCATGATTGCCCGAACCAGCAAGGCACTCTGGTCGGCCCCCAAGGGCCGGTCGGTAAGCTGGGTCATTTCGCCATCCACCTTGATGGCCGGCGGAAAACAAAACGTAACAAAAAGGT
>NZ_SLKM01000123.1:0-4941 GCF_007134575.1 Natronospira sp. | reverse complement strand
GTCGTCATCGGCGATCACGCCATCGTCACCGTCGATCCAGGTGGGGCTGAGGAACTCATCGGATTCGTCGCGGGCATAGGCAGCCTCCAACGCCTCGAGGGCGGTGGCCGAGCGATGCTCGCCCTCACCGCTGGTCATCAACTGATAGGCGGCCTGGATTCGGTCCCAGCGCTTGTCCCGGTCCATGGCGTAGAAGCGGCCCACCAGACTGGCGATCCGGCCCCGCCCGACCTCCTGAAACACGGCTTCCAGGGCCTCCAGCGAGGCCTTGGCACTGCGCGGCGGGGTATCGCGACCGTCGAGGATGGCATGCACGAAGATCTTCTCGGCCCCCCGACGAGCGGCCAGGCGCACCATGGCGTGGAGATGGGATTCATGGCTGTGGACGCCGCCGGGAGAGAGCAGCCCCGTGATGTGGAACGCGCCACCGCGCCGGATGGCCTCGTCGACGGCCTGACAATAGGCCGGATTCTCGAAGAAGCTGCCATCGTCGATGGCGGCGCTGATCCGGCCGAATTCCTGCTTGACCACCCGCCCCGCGCCGAGATTGATGTGGCCCACCTCGGAGTTGCCCATCTGCCCCTCCGGCAGGCCCACCCGCGGCCCGGAGGTGTGAATCAGGGTATGCGGGCAGGATTGCTGCAGCTCGTCCCAATTGGGGGTGCGGGCGAGGCTGATGGCGTTGTCTTCGCCATCCGGGGCCTGGCCCCAGCCATCGAGAATGACGAGAAGCACGGGTCTGGGCGTGTCGGCCATGTCGTATCCTGGTCTGATCTTTGCGGGGGCCGCAAGTGTATTGAAATCCGGCCCGATTTGCATCCCGGCGGTCCTGTTCGCGGGGCCCTGCTATAATGCGCGCCCGTTCCCGCCCGGCGACCCTGCAGCGGTCGGCGGGACCGGGCCATGAACATTGCCTGAACGCGCGCAACTGGAGCCGCTCACCACCATGGATAGAGTTCTCGAATTTGCCAGCCATCACCCCATCCTGGTGCTGGCCCTGGTGTCGGTTTTCGCCCTGTTTCTGTTCACCGAATTCCGGCGTCTGTCCCGCCCCTACCGGGAGGTGGAACCCGGTCAGGCGACCCGGCTGATCAATGACGGTGCCGTGGTCGTGGATGTTCGCCAGCCGGATGTCTTCAAACGGGGACATATCGCCGGGGCAGCCAACTATCCCGCCGATCGATTCGATGCCTTTGAGGATGAGCTCAACAAGCGGCTCAAGCAGGCCAAGACCCAGATGGTGCTGCTCTACTGCGAGATGGGCATGACCAGCGCGCGCACCGCCACGCAACTGGCCAAGAAACAGGCGGAACTGGACGTGGTCCACTTAAAGGGCGGCATCACCGCCTGGCAGCGTGAAAACCTGCCCCTGCGCAAGGGTTGAGGCCGGTAACGGTAGCTGGGTGCCGGCGTCTCAATTGACCCACCAGCCGCCAGGAGAGATGTCATGGACCATCCACCCGTATTGATGTACAGCAAGCGTTCCTGCCCCTTCTGTGTTCGTGCCAAGGCACTTTTGCAGTCCAAGGGTGTGGAATTCGAGGAAATCGACCTCATCATTGAACCTGAACGGCGGGATGAGATGATCCGCCGGGCAGGGGCACGGACCGTGCCCCAGATCTTTATCGGCGACCAGCCCATCGGCGGTTATGATGAACTGTCCGCCCTTGAGCGCGACGGTCGCCTGGATCAGTTGCTGGCGGCCTGAACGCCGCCAGCAGGAAATCACCGCCGGGACATCAGTCCCGGCGTTACTTTGAACGCGGGTGATGCACCCGCTTGCTTATGACCGAATCGTGGAGGAAGTATGGCCGAACAGGATAATGCCAATAACGGCGCGGGTGCCCAGGCCAATCAACAGGGCCAGAAATCGCTGCAGATCCAGCGCATTTACGTCAAGGATTTTTCCTTCGAATCCCCCCAGTCGCCTCAGGTCTTCAGCCAGGCCGATTTCCGGCCGGAGTTCAAGATGAATCTGGGCAATCAGGCCCGCCAGGTAGGTGAGGATCTATACGAAGTGGTCCTGACCGTGTCGGTGGAGGCCCGCCAGGATGACAAGCCTGTGTTCCTGGCCGAACTGCACCATGCGGGCCTGTTCACCGTGACCGGTTTCGAAAAGGAAGAGGCCGATGTGGTCCTGGGGTCCTTCTGCCCCGCGCAGCTCTACCCCTATGCCCGAGAGGTGATCACCTCCACGGTCGTCAACGGGGGTTTCCCGGCCCCGCAACTGCAGCCGGTCAATTTTGATCAGCTGTATCAGCGTCAGCGCGAACAGCAGGCCGGAAACGAGGCCCAGCAGGGCGGACAGGCCTGAAGCATGCCCCGCGGCGAAGCCATTGCGGTGCTTGGCGCTGGCGCCTGGGGAACGGCGCTGGCGATTCAGTTGGCACGCAGCGGCCGTGAGGTCCGTTTGTGGGGCCGCGACCGCGGCCACGTCGAGGAAATGCAGGCCGAGGGTGAGAACCGCCGGCGCCTCCCTGGCGCCGCCTTTCCTGCCAGTGTCGAGGCGGTCACTGCCTTCGACCAGGCCCTCGACGGCGTTCGTGATGTGCTGGTGGCCGTACCCAGCAAGGCCTTTCGGGAAATGCTCGAGCACCTGGCCGCGCAGCGGCCGGCCGGCTTGCGGCTGGCCTGGGCCACCAAGGGCTTTGAGCCGGGCAGCGGGCGCCTGATGGAAGCCGTGGTGGGAGAAATCCTCGGAGAGGATCTGCCCATGGCCGTCCTCACCGGCCCCACCTTCGCCGCCGAAGTGGGCCACGGCCTGCCCACCGCCATGACCGTGGCGGCCGATAACCCGACCTTTGCCGAGGACCTCGCCACCAGCCTGCATGGGCCCCGCTTCCGTGCCTACGTCTCTGATGACCTGATCGGCGCCGAGGTCGGCGGGGCCATGAAGAATGTCATCGCCATTGGCGCGGGCGTCTCCGATGGCCTGGGTTTTGGTGCCAATGCCCGAGTTGCCTTGATTACCCGCGGGCTGGCGGAAATCATGCGCGTGGGCGCGGCCCTGGGCGGCAAGGCGGAGACCCTGACCGGGCTTGCCGGCATGGGCGACCTGGTCTTGACCTGCACCGACGATCAATCCCGCAACCGCCGCTTCGGCCTCGCCCTGGCCGGTGGCAAGACCATTGAACAGGCGCGGGAAGAGATCGGGCTGGTGGAAGGGGCCGTGGCCGTTGCCGAAGTGCTTCGCGTGGCTGGCCAACTCGCCATTGAAACTCCCATCAGTGAACAGATCCATGCCCTGGTCTATGACGGTGTCTCTCCTCGTGAGGCGGCCGAGGCGCTGCTCTCTCGGGATATGAAGCCGGAGTTGTCCTAGCTGGGGGAGATCGCGGATAAATCCGCTCCTACGGCGGCTTCGGCATACGCTATAGGCACCGTGGGAGCGAATTCATTCGCGATTAAGAGCCACGGGATGGCACCAGGGCACAAGCCTTAACCCAACCCTCTGGCCGAATCGAAGGCCACTACCCCCAACCCAGGCGACCACCCATAATCCCAGGCATCAGACAAAACCCACCTGCCGCCAGGCTTCGTAAACGCAGACCGCAACGGCGTTGGAGAGGTTGAGGGAGCGGTTGCCCGGCCGCATGGGCAGTCGCAGTCGGTCGGAAAGGGCTGGGTGGTCAAGCACCTGAGCGGGCAGGCCGCGACTTTCCGGGCCGAACAGGAAGGCATCCCCGCTTTGAAAGCGGGTGTCGTGGAAAGGCTGACTCACCTTGCTCGACAGGGCAAACAGTCGCGCCGGGGCCACGCTGTCGAGAAAGGATTCCAGGTCATCGTGGGCCTCCACCACCGCCCGCTCCCGGTAATCCAGCCCCGCCCGCCGCATCTGCTTGTCGGAGAGCTCGAAACCCAGCGGATGAATCAGGTGCAGCCGGCAGCCGGTGTTGACCGCCAGGCGCATGACATTGCCTGTGTTGGGCGGAATCTCCGGTTCATAAAGTACAATATGAAACACAATTCATCCCCAATGATGGCCTCGGCCCCCGTGGGCCGCCTGCAGACGAGAGTGTAATTGATGAGCGAAACGGCTGAGCAGCGGGTACCCGACGCCCTGAAACTGGACTTCTGCGGTCTCCGCTTCAACTCCCCCCTGGTGCTGTTGTCCGGCTGTGTCGGATTCGGCGAGGAATATACCCGGGTCGCGGGTTTCTCCAATCGGGACGTGGGGGCAATCTGCCTGAAGGGAACCACCGGCGAGGCCCGCCTGGGCAATCCGCCGCACCGGATCTACGAAACCCCCGGCGGCATGCTCAATGCCATCGGGCTCCAGAACCCGGGGGTGGATCATGTGGTGGACAATATCCTGCCGGCGCTGGATTTCGAGGAAACCCGCTTCATCGCCAACGTCTGCGGTTCGACCATCGAGGAGTATGCCCGGGTCGCACGGCGTTTTGATGACTCGCCCATCGATGCCATGGAGATCAACATCTCCTGCCCCAACGTCAAGGAAGGTGGCGTCCAGTTTGGCAATGTCCCGGAAATGTCCGCCCGAGTGGTGGAAGCCTGTCGTCGCGAGACCGACAAGCCGCTGATTACCAAGCTGTCCCCGAACCAGACCGATATTCAGGAAAACGCCCGCCTCTGCATCGAGGCCGGCAGCGATGCCTTTGCGGTGATCAACACCGTCTCCGGCATGGCCATCAATGCCGAGGCACGCCGGCCGGTGATTGGCAATGTCCAGGGCGGGCTGTCCGGCCCGGCGATCAAGCCGATCGCCCTGCTCAAGGTCCACCAGGTGCACCAGGTTGCCGGCCCTCACAAGGTCCCGATCATCGGCCAGGGTGGCATCCAGAGCGTCGAGGATGCCCTGGAATTCATCATTGCCGGCGCCAGTGCCGTGGGCGTGGGCACGACCCTGTTCTACGAGCCCCTCGCCTGCCGCCGCCTGAATGCGGGGATTGCCGATTACCTGGATCGTCACGGCATGGCCTC
>NZ_SLKM01000033.1:0-4952 GCF_007134575.1 Natronospira sp. | reverse complement strand
TTCAGGCCGGGGAAGTTGATGTCTTTGGTCTGGAGGCCATGCTCCGCTATGACCTGGCTGATGTCATGGATCTCGGCATTTCCCTGCCTCTGGAAGTGGCCTATACCTACACCAACACCGAGCTCAAGAGCAGCTTCGAGAGCGATTTCAGTGAATGGGGCGATGTCAGCCGAGGGGACGAGTTGCCCCATATCCCCGCCCACCAACTGAACCTCGCCCTGCGCGCCGTTGCCAATGACTGGCAGTTCCGCTTCGCGGCGAACTATGTGGACGAGACCCGCTCCGTGGCCGGGTCCGGCAGCATTCCGGCCAATCAGACTGTCGATGCCCGCTGGCTGTTTGATGTCTCCGGTGAGTATGCCCTCAACAGCAGTGTCCGTGCCTTTGCCAGCGTGGAAAACCTGTTCGACGAGACCTATGTCTCCGCCCGCAGTCCGGCGGGTGCCCGGGTCGGTCTGCCCCGCACGGCATGGGCCGGGATGCGCCTCGAATTCTGAAATCCCTGTGGATTGGGGGAGGGGAGCCAGGGGTGCATGGAGGCGCCTCTTTTCCCGTTCCCGAGGGCCGGCGAGTTGTTGTTTGCTCGTTATTGACAATCATTCTCATTTGCATTTAAGCTGTGATTGTTAATTGCAGGAGGTGCGCCATGTACGTGTGTGTCTGTAACGCGGTCTCTGACCGGGCCATTCTGGCCGCCATCGATGAGGGCGCCCACAGTCTGCCGTGCCTGATGGACCGTCTCGGCGTGGCCACCGCCTGCGGTACCTGTGAAGAGGCCGTGCGTGAGCAGCTCGTCAGCCGCCTGCGCCAATTGGGCAAGCACAGCCTTCTGGAAGCCGTTGCCGCCTGATATCGATCCCGGAATCGTCCCTGAGACCGGTTAATTGCTCTTCCGTTTCTGTTGCCACTTCCGCCCCCGCGTCGAACTGCTATAGACTCCCGAGGTCAGACGTTCCCACGGATGAACCCATTCTCAGCGGGAGAAGGCAATGAAAGGCCACAGCAGCATCATCCAGCACCTCAACCGTATCCTCAAAAATGAGCTGACCGCGATCAACCAGTATTTCCTCCACGCCCGCATGCTGCAGAGCTGGGGCATGGAACGGCTCGGAAAAAAGGAATACGAGGAATCCATCGATGAGATGAAGCACGCCGATGCCCTGATCGAGAGGATTCTGTTCCTTGAGGGCCTGCCCAATCTCCAGGATCTGGATAAGCTTATGGTGGGTGAGGACGTCAAGGAAGTGCTGGAATATGATCTGAAGCTGGAGCTTTCGGGGCACACGGACCTCAAGGCCGCCATCACCCATGCTGAATCCGTTGGCGATTACGTCTCCCGGGATCTCTTTGTGAGCATCCTGCGGGACGAGGAAGAGCATGTGGATTTTCTCGAGACCGAACTGGGCCTGATCGACAAGATGGGCCTGGAAAACTACATCCAGTCCCAGACTGCTGGCTAGAGGCCAGCTAGAAGGGCTTGAGTACCGCCAGCAGGACAATGGCCACCAGGGCCAATGCCGGTAGCTCGTTGAAGATGCGCAGGAAGCGATCCGAGTGGGGCATGCGGTCGACCCGGAACAGGCGGTTTAGCCGCAGGCAGTAGAAGTGATAGGCGAACAGTGCCGCCACCAGAGCCAGCTTGGCGTGCAGCCAGCCCGGCATGGGCCACCAGGCCATGGCGATGAGCCACAGGCCACTGGCCAGTGTCAGTGCCGCGCCGATGGTCATGATGACCCAGAGCCGGTGTTCCATGATCTGAAATCGATCCCGGGAAACGGGATCCTCGGCCGCCCGGTGATAGATGTATAGCCGAGGCAGATAGAAGAGGCCGGCGAACCAGGTCACCATGAAGATTATGTGAAAGGCTTTCAGTGTCAGCATTTACAACTTCCCCGGACAAGCGAATTCTATGCTTTTCGGCAACCGCCAGTCTCCGTAAGATAGCAAAGGTTGGCAGGTATTACCCTTCCCATCCGAGGTCAAGCAAGGCATGACAACCCATAGTCTCGTGGTCAAAGCCTACCGGCCCTGGCGTTATCGAATCACCATCGCCATTCTTCTGCTGCTGGCAATCACGGCGGTCATCTATGCCTACCAGCGTGGCTTGACCGATGGGGGGTATTTTCAGACGGAAGCGCGAGCCGAAAGGGAGGCCATGCAGTCTCAGTTGGAACAGGCGGCACAACTTGAGACTCGTTTGCGCGATCGCCTCGCGGTCCTGGAGCGGGCTCAGGAAGTGAATCAGGCCGCCCGGGAGAACCTGAGACAGGACCTCTTGTCACTGCAGGACGAGATTCAGGGCCTGGAGGAAGAGCTGGCCTTCTACCGCGGGATCGTTTCACCCGAGGACGGGCAGAGTGGTCTCCAGATCCAGGAGTTCAGTATTTCACCAGGACGGGAAGACGGCGAGTACCGCTTTACACTGATGCTCATCCAGGCCATGACCCATGACCGTCGGGTGGAGGGTGAGATCAGGCTGGCGGTGGAGGGAAGGCAGGATGACGAGTCGCTCAGCCTGGATGTTTCGGAGCTGGGGGATCACGACAATCTGGCCTTTTCCTTCCGCTACTTTCAGGGATTTGACGGTCGCCTGCGTCTCCCGGAGGGCTTTGAGCCGGAACAGGTTTCAGTGACCGTCAGCCCGCGAGGGCGCAATCGCAGCCAGATCGAGGAAAGTTTTGAGTGGCCGGAGCTGGAGCGCTAGACTGGTCAGACTGATGACGGAGTCCTCGCCGCTTGAGGTCGGGGCTCCCTAACCGGATCGGAGGCACACCCGAGCATGTGGGGCAGCGGAAACAAGAGCAAGGGCGCCCGGAGCGCCAAGATCGAGACCCTGGTGGGCCGCAACACTGAGATCACCGGGGACGTCAAATTCAAGGGTGGCATGCATGTTGATGGCACCGTCAGGGGCAATGTACTGGCCGACGGTGACAATTGCGTCATCAGCGTCAGTCAGCACGGCGTCATCGAAGGTGATGTAAAGGTGCCCCATATTGTGCTGGACGGGACCGTCACCGGGGATGTCTATTCCCGTGAGCGGCTTGAGCTGGAGGCCCATGCGAAAGTGAACGGCGACGTCTACTACAATCTGGTCGAAATGGCGGTGGGTGCCAGCGTCAACGGCAAGATGGTGCACAAGCCTGCGGAGAAGCCCCTGTTACTCGAGAAGGGCGGCAATCAGCCGAATCAGAGCCGGCCAGCTGATCGCGATCGCGGTGCACAGTCGGCGGGTGGTGCAGAACAGCGTGGCCGTGAGGGCCAGGGCCGCTTTGAGCCGGGGACCCAGTCCCGGGACGGCAAGGTGTCTGGCAGTCAATGACGTATAATGGCCCGAGCAATCCCGAGACCTGGAGGTCAAGACAGCCATGAGTACCCAAACCTACGTGCCCGAGTCCGATAATGGTGGCCAGATCCCCGAGGCATTGATTTTCACCGACGCGGCCGCCCGGAAAGTCCGTGAGCTGATCAGCGAAGAGGGCAACGACCAGCTTAAGCTGCGGGTTTTCGTCAGCGGTGGCGGGTGCTCCGGTTTCCAGTACGGGTTTACCTTCGATGAAGAAATCACGGAAGGTGACACAGAGATCAGAAATGATGGTGTCACGCTGCTGGTGGACCCCATGAGCGTCCAATATCTCATGGGCGCCGAGATCGACTATACCGAGGGTCTGGAAGGAGCTCAGTTCGTTATCCGAAACCCCAACGCCTCCACGACCTGTGGTTGTGGCTCCTCTTTCGCGGTATGAGGCCGTGGTTCGGGAACAATGTCTGAATTGACTCGAGGGGGGTGCCGGTGGCGCCCCCTTTCTTTATGCCTGGCTTGAACCGGAGGGCAGAGCATGGGGGCAGGGGTGGAACAGGTCAGGGAGTTGTGGTCATTGGCGCGTGGTGAACGACTGCTGGCGGCCATTGATCTGGGCTCGAACAGCTTCCATCTCATCGTAGCCCGCCTGAGTGGTCGGGATCTGCACGTGATTGACCGCATCAAGGAAACCGTGCGTCTGCGCAGCGGCTTGAGCGAGGACGGTGACCTTGCGCCGGAGGCACGTACCCGGGCACTGGCCTGCCTGTCCCGCTTCGGCGAGCGCCTCAAGGGCATGGATTCCACTCAGGTCCGGGCCGTTGGTACCGATGCCCTGCGACGCGCCGGTGACAGTCGGGACTTTCTTGAGGCCGCCGAGGCTGCCCTCGGGCATCCCATCGAGATCATTTCCGGCTTCGAGGAAGCGCGACTGATCTACGCCGGGGCAACGCCGGTTGTGACCGAAGGTGACGAGGCGCGCCTGGTGCTGGATATAGGTGGTGGTAGCACGGAAGTCATTCTTGGCCAGGGGGCTCGCCCCAAACTGCTGGAATCTCTGGGCATGGGCTCGGTTTCCCTGACCGAGCGCTGCTTTGATGGTGGCGAGGTGAGTCGGTCGAACATGAAGCGGGCCCTTCGGATTGCGCGCGGCGAGATCAGTGGCGTTGCACCGGCCTATCGGCGGGCCGGCTGGGGCCAGGCCCTGGGTGCCTCGGGCACTATCCGTTCCATCGCCGCCATCGCCGAAGCCCGGGGCTGGAGCGAGTCCGGGATCACCCTCGACAGTCTCAGCGCCCTCTGTGACGACCTGGTGTCGAGGGGGCGCCCCAAGGCGGACGATTACCCCGAGCTGCGCCCGGACCGGGTGCCCATTCTGCCGGGGGGCACGGCCATTCTGAGAGCCGTCTTCGAAGCCCTCGACATCCAGCGTATGGAGATCGCCCCCGGGGCCCTGAGGGAGGGTTTGCTGGAAGATATGGCCGGGCGGGTGCGTCACCGGGATGTACGTGATCGCACGGTGACCGCCATGATGGGGCGCTATCGCATGGACCGTGCTCATGGACGCGCCGTGGCCCGCACGGCCGTGGAGGCCTGGGATGCCGTCGCGGTGCCCTGGGGGCTGGATCAGCGGCCGGAAACTCGCGAGTTTCTC
>NZ_SLKM01000241.1:0-4958 GCF_007134575.1 Natronospira sp. | reverse complement strand
CCCACGAGACGGTTCCCCGTCTACTCCCTTAGCAGGGGAGCGCCTTCGACCACTCGGCCACGTCTCCGCCGAGCGGTGTAGCAGGTTGACCGAGGGAAATACAGGGCCATTCCGCCGCCCTCGTGATACGCGCCTTCTAGATTCTAATGATTTGAAAAAAAGAGAAAAGCGCTCGTCTACTTCTCCATGGAAGCCCGCGCGGATTTCGCATGGAGACCCGGTGTCAACGCCGGAGAAAAAGCCGGCCAGTGGGCGGCGCGAAATCCGGCCACCTCGGGTTCGCGGTGAGATGCGCGGCGGGCGGCCATTCAGCCGCGCTCTCCAGATAGCTGGCGACTGACTGGCCGCCTTGGCCCGCAGAGCCAATCGGGCGGTCGGATAAGGTGATCAGGCTCATCGTTGATCCAGTCCGCTGTCGTCGGCAGCCACTCTTGCGTGCTGATCCAGCCAATGGACTTGCGCGCGCCGAGATCGACAACATGCGCGCCGCCGCAGACGGGATAGGCCAGACCGTCAGGAAACCGCCACCGCACGAACGCCTCGAAGCAGCGTTCGGAGTGCGTCACCCTTCAGGGCGAGGAAGACGTCACCCCCCCGTCGCGCTGAGCGCCGCCGACTCGCCCAGCAACTCACGGAAATGGCGGATAGTCGGATCCAGTCCCTTGGAGAGCGGCACGGTTGGCTCCCATCCCAGGATGCTGTGAGCGCGCGATATGTCGGGACGGCGCTGCCTAGGATCGTCGGCCGGCAGCGGACGATGCACGATCTTCGACCGCGAGTTGGTCATCTCGATAACCTTCTCGGCCAGTTCCAGGATGGTGAATTCACCCGGGTTGCCAAGGTTGATAGGCCCGGTGACGCCGTCCTCCGTCTCCATCAGCCGGAGGAAGCCCTCAATCAGGTCGTCGACATAGCAGAACGAGCGAGTCTGGCTGCCGTCGCCGAAGACTGTGATCGGCTCGTCGCGCAGCGCCTGCACGATGAAGGTCGACACGACCCGGCCATCATTCGGGTGCATGCGAGGCCCATAGGTGTTGAATATGCGGGCAACCTTGATGTTGAGGCCATACTGGCGGTGATAGTCGAAGAACAGGGCCTCGGCGCAGCGCTTGCTCTCGTCATAGCAGGACCGCAACCCGATCGGGTTGACGTTGCCCCAGTAATCCTCTGGCTGCGGATGCACGGATGGGTCGCCGTAGACTTCCGAGGTCGAGGCTTGGAAGATCTTCGCCCGGGTGCGCTTCGCAAGTCCCAGCATGTTGATTGCACCATGCACGCTGGTCTTGGTTGTCTGCACCGGATCGTATTGATAATGGATCGGCGATGCGGGGCAGGCGAGGTTATAGATCTCGTCGACTTCAACATAGAGCGGAAATGTCACGTCGTGGCGTATGAACTCGAAGCGCGGGTGGGCGCGCAGGTGGTCGATGTTGCGCTTGGTGCCGGTGAACAGGTTGTCAACGCAGAGAATTTCGTGGCCGAGCGCCAGAAGCCGGTCGACGAGGTGCGAGCCCAGAAATCCGGCACCGCCGGTGATCAGCACTCTCTTGCGGCTGTCATACAATCTGGCCATGTCTTCTCCTTTTAAAGATGATATCCGGCCGGGAAGGCCAAAACAAACTTCTCCCGCTTCCCAGCTGTTGGCAAGAAGCCGCAGCAGGCGTTCAGAAGAATCCGCCCGGCTTTGGGTGGCGGGCGCTATCATCGAGATCTGACCCGCCTCGGCTGACCCTGCTCTCCGACACCTTAACCATCGGCGCTGTTACCGGCCGCCAGGGCCGCCGCTTCAAGGTTTGGCAAGGTTTCGCCAACACCCTTCGAGGCGGGGGTGAAGAGGCCATCGTTCCGATGTATGAATGTCATGCATCCCTCCGGATGGCAGTGCCGTGGCAACGGTCCCGAATTGGCCGGAAGAGTAGGAACGAGATGACGACGACTCTGGTGGGCGGATTGGTGGCCAGTGTCATGGTGGTTCTCATGGGGACCGCGCCGGTCGAGGCAGGCGCGGGACGGGCGACGGCAGCCTCGGCCGACTCGGCATCGATCGTGCGCGTCGCGCATTCGGGCCATGCACGCAGCTTCGACTGGCATCGTTCAAAGACCCGGGCCGCGCGGGCGAACATGAAGGACAGTGACCGGCGCCAGGTGGTGCGAGTCGCAGGGCGCGGAAGCTGGGTCTGCTCACCAGCCGGTGCTGGCTCCGGATCAACCTGCACCGCACGCTGAGGCGCTGATAGCGGTCGCGGTTCGAGTCAGCTGTTCCGGGGATATTTCTCGGAACGAGCATGTGGCGTCCGCCATCGCGGCCCGGCGCACGGCCGACCGGCGTGTACGCCACGACCAGCCGGTCGCTTGCTGGGGGACGGGTTCGCAGGGCACTGCGAGGTTGTAGAACCTCGGCGACGGGGAAAACCGCCCGCGCCCGCGATGACTCGAGATCGGCCTGACATCCGTGTCCCAGTTGCGCTGGCCGGGGTCATAGACGGCGCGCAGCCCCAAGCCCCGGCACGACCCGTTCCGGCATTCTCGTCCTCGCTCGCGGTTCAGCCTGTCCGGGTATTCTGATGGCACGATCGCCGCGGGCGGCGCTGTGTGACCCGTGGTCGTCGGGGCGTTTCCGATCCGGGAGCCGCGGTCGATGAATGAAGCGGCGGCGGGAAACCGCGCAGGCGGTTTGGCAGAATCACCCGGATCGGTGCATCATTCCTCCTCAGGGGTTCCTTCTGTGTGAGGGGTGGGTCCATGCTGAGCCAGAAAACCGCGACAGGACATGACCAGGATATCGATCACCGTCCCGATCGGCGGAACCAGCAGCTGGAGGCTGCACGGCGCATTCTGCGTTCGCCGTCGAGCGACAAGCGCCTGCAGCATGCCTGCGAGGTGCTCCTCGCGTTGAGCGCCGATCCGCTAGACAGGCTGCTCGCGAAGCGGATGTCCCAGCCGTCGCACGACCAACCGGCACCCCCAGGCGGACCGGTCGGCACCCTCACGCACCCCAGCCGAAGCCCCATCCGCGATCCCGCCCTCCGATTGTGACAGACTAGTCTGGCTTAAGCGGAGCGGGGACGCCCCCTGCCGCGGACCGGCGCAAGGTCGCCGAGCTTACCCACGCGATCCTCTCCCTCGGCGAGAGTATCGACCCTGAGGAAGCCGAGCGCGCCGCGCGTATCGCCTTCAGCCATACCCGCCACTTGGCGCGGAAATACCGGTTCACCGATCCGCCGTTGATCCACAATGCCAAGGTCCATCTGGGGCTTCGCAAGCGCGGCCTGTGCTACAAATGGGCCGAAGATGTCGTGATCCGCTTTCGCCAACGTCGCGTCGAGCGGCTGTTCGAGCGCCAGGTGTCGCAGGCAGGCGGGGGTCGCATTCGAGCGCCTTCAACAGTTGCCACCACTCGACCATTCGCGGTTCTGGCCGCCCGAAGGTCCGGGCGGCCAGCTCAGCCTGTTTCGAGCTTGCCGCAACTCAACGGCAGGGGCGGACACGATAGGTGCCGTCGCCGACGGCATAGGCGCATTCGTTGGTCCGCTGGTTGCGCGCAACCAGTGCGCCGGCGGTCGCCCCGGCCATCACCGCGAGAATCGTCCAGTTCGGATCGGCGCGCAAGAAGTCGGCCGTCACCAAGCCGACAGCGGCACCGGCGAGACCGCCGACTACCGTGCGCTCCGTCTGGGTCATCTGGTCACAGCCCGCCAGCGCCATCGCTGTCACGAGCACACCAGCTGCGAGTCCCTTGGTCATGGAATTCTCCTCATACATTGGCGCTTAATGGCCAACTCTCTCCACGCGGACAGGTTCCCTGATTGCCGCTTTAGGTGCAAGTCGGCACTCGGATGCGCTTGTCGCGCCTGCGCAAGAAGCCGCGCACCACCTCGAAGACTGAGCGCGCTTCCACCTCGCCTGCGGGCAGTTTCCCGGCCATAACCAGATTCTGCAGCGAGTCGCAGCCGCCGGTGCCAGCGACCCGCAAACATCTCTACGAGGCGGCAACGACCCGGCTGGCCAGAAGCACCGCCTTTTCGTCGCTGAAGGCCTAGGGCCCCGGCTGGCCAGAAAGGTCGGCTTCAAGAAAGTCCGCGTGGCCGTGGCCCGCAAGCCGACCGTCACTCTCCACGCGCTGTGGAAGACCGGCATCCCTTCCGCTGGAGTGCTGCCGGCTATCGACCGTTCGGTTTCGGCAGGAATCTGCGTAACTCGGCTGTCGTTCGGATGAAAGTCTCGGAACCGGGGAGCCGGCGCGTTGCCCTGAGGTTAAGCTGATGGTGCGAGACTCGCTCTCTTCGAATACCATCATTGGAGATGTGGAAAGGAAGGATCCAGGATGAAACGCTCGATCAGAACGCTCTTTCTGACAGCCACGGTTTCTGCGCTGGCGCTTTTTCCGGTAACCGGAGGCCTGATCATGACAGCAGACGTCGCTGAAGCCCAAGGTGCCGGCGGTGGCGGTGCTGGTGGCGGCGGCGGTGCTGGCGGTGGCGGCGGTGGCGGCGGCGGTGCTGGCGGTGGAGGTGCCGGCGGCGGCAGCGGCGGCGGAGGTGGTGGCGGTGGCGGCAATGCAGGTGGCGGCGCTAGCAACGCCGGTGGTGCTGTCGGCAACCCCGGCGGCATCGGCAATGCCGGTGGCGTTGGCAATTCAGCCGCTGCGAGTGCTGTCAGCGGTGCCGGCAGCGGCAGAGGTGCGGAGACAGCCAGCGCCCAAGGACGAGCACTCGGCGCGCAACGTTCGGAATCGTTGGGTCACCCTAATGAATTCGGGCAGCTTCGGGCCGAACTCCAGGGCCTGAACGCGGCGAACGCATCGATGCAGGCCTTTGCAAACGCCAATCCCGAAAGCCAGGTCGGCCGGAGCGCGAGCTATTACGAGGCGGCGCTTGCAACACAGGAAGCCGAAGCGGCCGCGCTCGAGGCGCAAGCAGAACTCGAGGCGATTCAGGCGGCCTATGATGGACGCACCT
>NZ_SLKM01000275.1:0-4963 GCF_007134575.1 Natronospira sp. | reverse complement strand
TGGGACGAAGCTGTTCGATGGGCACGCAAACCTTGCTGGCATAGGCATCGAAGAGACTGAGGGCAAAGACCCGCTGGCCCACGGCAAAGTCACTGACGCCCTCGCCCAAGGCCGCCACGCGCCCGGCCACTTCAAAGCCCGGCGTCAGGGGCCAGCCGACGAATTCACGGGCTGATTTATAGAGCCCCATGCGGGCAATACAGTCGGCGAAATTGACCCCGATGGCCTTGCTCTCGATCACGACCTCACCCGGCCCGGGCGCGGGATCCGGCGCCGACTCAATCGCCAGTCGCTCATAACCACCCGGCTTGGCAATCCGGACCCGGATCATTCCTCCCCCCTGATGGCGGCAACCAGCAATATCAGCCGCTCGGCATCCTTGACCTCAATCCTCTCGCCGGCAGTGATGGTCTGGCCATCCACGCTGCGAGCCCGCCAGCGTTCCCCCGCCACCTCCACCAATCCAACCGGATCAAGATCGGTACGAACCACGCCGGTGAGCCCGACCATGCCCACGGCACCCGGATCATGACCGCCTTCAAGAGCCGGCCGATAAAGGGGATAGAGCAGCACGTCCTTGATCACCCACAACAAGAGCAACAGCATTGCCAGGCGATCGGAAATCCAATCCCATTGATAAAGCAGATAGACGATGATCCCGAACAGAATCAGGCCGGGAATCTGCAGCAGGGTGTACTTGCCAATGGTGCCCATCAGCCCTTCCCTTCGCCGTGCTCGGCGAGCCAGTCCAATACCACCGGGAAATGGTCCTCCCCGGCTTCCGGGGCGGTGAGCATGTCGATATGACCATAGTCGCGGGCGTAACCCTCGGCCTTGGCCAGCAGCAGGAAGCGTTGCTTCCCTTTACCGGACTCGGCCATCAAACGCTTGACGTCCTCCGGGTGGCCCAGGGCGGCATCGGCGGCCCCCGCCAGATACAGGGTCGGAGGCAGTCGCTGCTCGGCCAGGGCCGCCCGATAGTCAAAGCCATCGATCGGGTCCACCCAGCGGGTCTCACGTACCCAGCGCCGTCCGTGAGAGAAGCTCAAACGGCTCTCATCATCGGAGCCGAAGCGCAAACGCCGGGCCGGCAGATAACCGGCCAGCAAAACAATCAAAGGCGACAGCCAGCACCAGATCAAGTCCACATAGAGGAGGCGGCGAAGATTCCAGACCCGGACCCGACGCTTGCTGCCGAAAAAAACCAGAGAAGCCACCGAGCGGGCCCGTTCCGGAAAGCGGGCGAGGACCGCATTCATCAACACACCACCCCAGGAATGGGCGATCCAGTGCTGGCTGACGCCGGGGCGCTGCTGCCCGATATAATCCTGCGCCGCCGGGATTTCCCTGAGGATGGAATCGGTCTGACTGTAGCGACTGCCCCGAGCAATCCGAGGGCGACTGCCCCCACGCCCGCCCAGGTCCATCACCCAGACATCATAACCACGTTCCGCCAGCCAGGGCGCCAGGCCCCGGCCGGAACGACTGTAGAAGATACGGCCATTCTCGATGGCACCGTGAAGCAGGAACAGCACCTGACCTTCACCGGGAAAGCGACGCAGATGGATACAGCGTTCACCGTCCAGTTCCACGAAATGTGACTCTGCATTCACCGCACTCCCTCCGCCGCCGCTCTGGCCGCTTCCAGTTCTTCCTCTGCCTGCATCCATTCACTCTCCAGTCGCTCAAGTTCACTGCGAAGTGCTGCCTGCTCCTTGAGCAGGGGTTGAAGCCGAAGCCCGGCCTCCTCCTCATACAGGGTCGGGTCTGCCAGCTGCTCTTCCAGACTGGCGAGGCGTTCCCCACTCTTCTCGATGTCCTTCATCAGGCGAGCGGCACGATCCTTGAGTGGTTTCAGGGCCTGCCGCCGCTCGGCCGCAGCCCGCCGGGCCGCCTTGCCACGGTCATTGCCACCACCGCCGCCGTTGGTCTGGCTTTGACTGGCCTGGCGGTTCAGTCGCTGCTGATCCAGCCAGACACGATAGTCTCCCAGGTCGCCGTCAAAATCACGGACACTGCCGTCAGCCACCAGCAGATACCGATCCACGGTGTTACTCAGCAAGTGGCGATCATGGGACACGGTCACCACGGCACCCTCAAAGCCCTGCAGTGCCATGGTCAGGGCATGACGCATTTCCAGGTCCAGGTGGTTGGTGGGCTCGTCCAGCAACAAGAGGTTGGGGGCCTGCCAGACCAATAGGGCAAGCACCAGCCTTGCCTTCTCACCCCCGGAGAACGGGGCCACCGGATCGGTGGCCATGTCCCCCTGAAAGCCGAATCCCCCGATGAAGTCCCGCAGCTTCTGTTCCGATACCGCGGGTGACAGGCGTTGGAGATGATCCAGGGGGCTGGCAGCGGTATCCAGTTGCTCAAGCTGATGCTGAGCGAAGTAGCCGATCCGCACATTGGCACCCACATGGCACTCACCGGCCATGGGCGCCAGCTCACCGGCCAGGGTCCGCACCAGGGTGGACTTGCCGGCGCCATTGGGCCCCAGCAGGCCGATCCGGTCACCGGGTCCAATGCTGGCATCCACGCCGCTCAGCACCGGGTCCGTGCCGTAGCCGAGACTCACCCCCTCGAGCTTGATCAGGGGATTGCCCGCCCGGGGTGCGTCGGGAAATTCAAAGTGAAAGGGCGAATCCACATGCGCCGGGGCCAGCTTCTCCATGCGTTCCATCGCCTTGATACGGCTCTGGGCTGCCTTGGCCTTGGTGGCCTTGTAGCGGAAGCGATCAACGAACTTCTGCATATGCGCGATTTCGCGCTGCTGCTTCTCGTACAGGGCCTGCTGTCGGGCCAGTTGCTCGGCCCGCTGGCGCTCGAACTCGCTGTAGTTGCCGCGATAATGATTCAGGCGACAATGTTCGATGTGGAGGATTTCAGCCACCACCGCATCCAGAAACTCCCGGTCATGGGAGACCAGCACCAGGGTTCCCTGATAGGCCTTGAGCCAGTCTTCCAGCCAAAGCACCGCCTCCAGATCCAGATGGTTGGTGGGCTCGTCCAGAAGCAGGAGATCGGAGGGGCACATCAGGGCCTTGGCCAGGCCGAGCCGCACCCGCCAACCGCCGGAAAAGCTCCCCACCGGGTCGCCATGCCGGCTGGCGGCAAAGCCGAGCCCATTCATCAGCTCCCCCGCCCGGGCCCGGGCGGAATATCCGTGCACATCCTCGAAGCGGCCATGAGCCCGAGCAATGGCATCTCCGTCTCCCGAGGCTTCCGCTTTGGCCACGTCCGCTTCCGCGGCGCGGAATGCCGGGTCGCCATCCAGCACGAAGTCAATGGCCGGGCGGTCCAGGTCAGTGAACTCCTGGGCCATGTGGGCGATCAGCCAGTCTGAGGGTACCGACACCTGACCGGCATCCACCGCCAACTCACCCCGCAGCAGGGCGAACAGGGAACTCTTGCCACTGCCATTGGCGCCCACCAGACCGATCCGGTGGCCAGGGAAAAGGGTCGCGCTGCCGCCCTCGATCAGGGCCTCCGGGCCGCGGCGCAAGACAATGTCGCTAATCTGGATCATGCTGATATCACTGCTGCAGGGGTGAGCCATGCCCGTCCGGGAACGACGGGGCGGGTAGTGTATCCCCTGTGTCCCGGCACTGCACAAAGACTGAAACATCGGCCAGCCGGCATCGTCTACGACCCGGCAGTCCGATCCCCGAGGCACCCTTTCCCCCAAGGGGACGGACGCCCCCCGTATGAGGGATGGCCCGGACAGGCAGAATGGGCTGTAATCATACGGGTCGCAAAGCATACCGGCATTGCCGGTGCCCCTTTCGCACGACTGGGTCCACCTCCTTATCGTGCGAAATCGGGGTGGCGGGCTTCAGGGATGAAGCCTGTCTCCCCGAACTTGCTTGACGCTGACTTCCCCCTCCGGTTTAATTTTCGCGCTGCTTTATTCCCCCAATTCGTTTCAGGAATCGAATCACAGCATGTCTCGTAGCCAGCGCCTCATCCAATTGCTCACAGAACAGGGTCCACTCAGCTCCGCGGCCGTACAGAAAGCCCTGGGCATCAGCCGCCCCACCCTCTCCCGTCTCATGCGGGAAGTGAATGACCAGGTGCTGCGACTGGGCCAGACCCGACAGATTCGCTACGCGGTGCCGCGCCAGCTCGAGGGCCTGCCGGACAGCCTGCCGGTCTATCGCGTGGATGAAGACGGCCGCGCCCACGACCATGCCCGGATACGCGCCCTGGCGCCGAGCGAATGGGCCTGGCAGGCCGAGGACGGCCTGCGCATCGGCACCGGCCTGCCAAGGGAGATCAGCGCCCTCTGGCCCCGCGGTTACATGGCGGATGCCCACTTCGGTCAGGTCGGCGACGAGGAAGAGCAACTGCGACTGCTGAGTGAACAGGGCATCGCCATGCCGGGCAACCTGATTCTTGGCGAGGCCGCCATGGCCGGATTCCTCGGCCATGACCCCGAGCCCCATTCCCTGGATGATCTGCCCAAACTCGCCCAGCAGGCCGAGGCCGGCGACCCGCCCGGTGAACCGGTCCCGGGTGACTCGCCCCGCTTCACCGCCTGGATGGAGGGCCATCAGGTTCTGGTCCGCTTCGCGCCCCTGGCCGATTCGCCCACCGCGCAACGCCAGGCCGGGCTGCTCGCCGCCGAGGCCCAGGCCCTGGAACTGCTGCGGCGCCAGGGCTTGCCGGTGGCCCCGGCCCGCCTGCTCGACCTGGGCGGCTACCGCTTCCTGGCCACCGCCCGGATTGACCGGGTCGGGCGCCTGGGACGCCGCGCCGTTCTCCCGCTCCGGGCCCTGAGCGGCAAGGGGGTGGACCCCGAAGACGCCGCCGCGACCGCCACCGCCCTCAAGCGCAGCGCCCGCCTGTCAGCGGAAGAGGCCGAACAGATCCTCTGGCTGGAGGAATTCTTCCGCCTGATCGGCAGCCGTCCGCTGGATGGCGAAACATTACCGTTCTTCCCCACCGAGGACGCCCTGCACCTGGC
>NZ_SLKM01000083.1:0-4983 GCF_007134575.1 Natronospira sp. | reverse complement strand
GGGTCCTTCAGGAACGGACCTTCGAGCGGGTGGGCAGCAATCGACCCATTGAGTGCAATGTGCGCATCATTGCCGCCACCCACCAGAAGCTGGAATCGATGATCGCGGAGGGGGATTTCCGCGAGGATCTCTATTACCGGCTCAACGTGTTCCCCATCGAAATGCCGCCGCTGCGGGAGCGCAATGAAGACCTCCCCGAGCTGGTACGGTTGATGAGCGCCAATATTCGGGATCAGGGCCGCCCCGGGCTACGGCTTAGCCGTAGGGCCATGGCCGCCCTCTGTGCCTATGACTGGCCCGGCAATGTCCGTGAGTTGGCCAATCTGCTTGAGCGTCTGGCAATCATCAAGCCCGGTGGCATCATCGATCTGGAGGACCTGCCCGGTCGCTATGGGGCGGATCCCGGTGATCCGGACAATCTCCCCGAGTGGGAGGAGCCGCAAGAGCAGACGGAAGACGCCACCGTCAATGGCGCCTCGGCAGCAGATCCCATGCAACTGCCGGAAGAGGGGCTGGACCTCAGAGAACACATCGCCGAGATGGAACAGAGCCTGATCCGCCAGGCCCTGGAGCGCACCGACGGAGTGGTGGCCCGGGCCGCCCGCCTGCTGAAAATGCGACGAACCACCCTGGTTGAGAAGCTGCGCAAATACGGTCTGCAGCCGGAATCCTGAAATAAAGGAGCAAGGAGCAAAACCGGTACCTGTCCTTGGCGCCGTGGGAGCGGATTCATCCGCGATGACAATCCTCCGCCTGGCACGCTGACATTCAATACCCACCCCGTCGGGAAACCGACATACCCCGCGCAGATTGGTCGAAAGACATCCCAAGTCTCGGTTTTAGCGAAAAATAAAAAGTCGGCACGGCAATTGCAAAAGCCTCCCTCGGAGCGAACTGTCAATTCCCCGACGGAGCCGATGTCGTGAGTCGATCGTCCCTGAAGCAGCACGATTCAGAGCGGATGGAGGAGCTGGAGCAGGCCTTCGAGGTGTTTACCCGCACCTCGCGGCAGCTCTCCGAGTCCTATGCAGAACTGGAAACCCAGGTCAGTTCCCTCAGTCAGGAACTGGCGGCGGCCCGTGATGCCCGTTTGCGGGAGCTGGCGGAGAAGGAGCGAATCGGGCGGCGCCTGGAGCAGCTCCTTGAAGCATTGCCCGGCGGTGTGATCGTGATCGATGGGGAAGGCCGGGTCCGTGACGCCAATCCCGCCGCCGAGTCCCTGCTGGGCCGTCCGCTGGAAGGAGAGCGCTGGGAAACGGTTCGTGACCGATCCTTCACCGGCGAGTTGCGCAGCACCGGCGAGGTCCAGTTGAGAACGGGGCGGCGTGTTTCCATCTCCCAGCGCAGTCTGGAGGCGGAGCAGGGGCGGATCGTGCTGTTCACCGATGTCTCGGAGACACGGGCCCTGCAGGAGTTGGTGGACCGCCATCAGCGTCTGTCGGCCATGGGCGAAATGGCCGCCCGTCTGGCTCATCAGATCCGTACGCCGCTATCGGCCGCCCTGCTCTATGCCGGGCAACTGGAAACTGGCCGGCTCGGCGATGAGGCCCTGCCGCGGATCGGCGGTCGCCTGGCCGGGCGTCTGCGCCAGATCGAGGGCATGATTGGCGATATGTTGATGTTTGCCGGCGGTGGACGGCGCGATGACGAGGTCCTGGGTGTGGACGAGCTGTTTGCCGAGGCCTCGGGGCAGATCATGGCACGCTGGCGCGGCCGAATTCAGTTGGCCGTGGAAGGCGGTCGGGGTCTGAACATCGAAGGCAGCCGGGCTGCCTTGCTCGGGGCATTGACCAATCTGCTCAATAACGCGGCGGAGGCGGTGCAGCCTCAGGCACAGTCGGATCGCCAGGTGCGACTGAAGGCGGAGCGGCAACAGGAACGCATTCTCATCCGGGTAAGGGACAACGGCCCGGGCATTCCCACCGAGATCAGAGAACAGATTTTCGAGCCCTTTTTTACCACCCGCCCCCAGGGGACGGGCCTGGGTCTGGCGGTGGTTCGCTCGGTGGTGGAGGCCCATCGAGGTGAATTGATGGTCGGCACGCCCCGCAAGGGGGGCGTCGAATTTCTGCTCAGTCTGCCGGAGGCGGCCGATGGCCGGCGGCGAGCCAATCCCAGACACTGACAACTACGGGAGAGCAGCCAATGAGCGAGCTTCCGATTCTGGTAGTGGAAGATGACGCCGATCTGCGCGAGGCCATTGTCGAGACACTGATGGCTCACGGGCTGACCGTGATTGAGGCGGCGGACGGCGAAACGGCCATCGAGGCCATGGGGCGACAGCCGGTGGGCATGGTGGTTACCGATGTGCAGATGGCACCCATGGACGGTCGCGCCCTGTTGGCCCATGTACGCAGCCACCATCCGGAACTGCCGGTGGTGATGATGACGGCCTACGGCACGGTCGAGCAGGCCGTCGATGCCATGCGTGGCGGCGCCACGGACTATCTGATGAAGCCCTTCGAGGCCGAGGGACTGGTGGAGATGGTTGAGCGCCATCGACTCCAGCCTGAAGCGGACGGCGGCCCGGTGGCCGAAGACCCTGCCAGCCTTCGGGTGCTGGAGCTGGCCCGGCGGGTGGCGGACAGTGAGGCCACGGTCCTGCTCTGTGGTGAGAGCGGTACCGGCAAGGAAGTCTATGCCCGATATGTCCACGACTGCTCGCCCCGCCGCGACCAGGCCTTTGTCGCCATCAACTGCGCGGCCATCCCGGAAAACATGCTGGAGGCCGTGCTGTTTGGCTACGAGAAGGGGGCCTTTACCGGTGCCCAGGCCGCCCACCCCGGCAAGTTCGAGCAGGCTCAGGGTGGCACCCTGCTGCTTGACGAGATTTCCGAAATGGACCTGTCCCTGCAGGCAAAACTGCTGCGCGTGCTTCAGGAGCGGGAAGTGGAACGCCTCGGCGGTCGGCGGACCATTGAACTGGACGTCAGGGTCATTGCCACCACCAACCGGGATCTCGCCGCGGCAGTCCGCGAGGGACAGTTCCGGGAAGATCTCTACTACCGCCTGAATGTCTTCCCGGTGCGTCTGCCGCCGCTGCGGGAGCGGCTGGATGACATTCCGGCGCTGGCCAGGCATCTGCTCCAGCGTCACTGTCGCGGCGAACGGCCCGCGCCGGCTCTGAGCGGAACCGCGGAGGCCCGTCTTCAGGCCCATGCCTGGCCCGGCAACATCCGGGAGCTGGATAACGTCATGCAGCGTGCCCTGATTCTGGCGGACGGGGACACCATCGGCGCGGAGGCCCTGCATTTCGAGCCCGGGGCCGATATGCCGGTGAGCGCTGGCAGTGGCGAAATGTCGCCCCCTGTTTCCGGCGAGCCTGCACCTTCAGCTGCCGCCGGATCAAATGGTCTGGATGATGCCCTCAAACAAAGGGAGTATCGTCTGATCGTCGATGCCTTGCGTTCCGAGGGCGGTTCCCGCAAGCAGGCCGCCGCCCGTCTGGGCATCAGTCCGCGGACCCTACGCTACAAAATGGCCCGATTGCGGGAAGCCGGCATTGAGCTGCCGAGGGATCTTGGCGCGAAACTTGCTTAGCTATTGATCGAGTAGTCGATTGGTGTCGATTTGTCGGCGCCGGTGGAAGAGGCGAGGTGGATAATGAACGATCCGCATATCGAAAGTGTGTTGCAGCAGATGCGCCAGCTCTCGACCGAGGCGGGCGGCCCCCATGGTCCCCAGCGGGAGGCGAGCAGCGAGGGGCCCAATTTCGGTGAAATGCTCAAGGCCTCCATTGATCAGGTCAACGAGACCCAACAGGCGGCGGGCAAGCTGGCGGACGCCTTTTCCAGCGGCGACAAGGAAGTGGAGCTCACCGAGGTGATGCTGGCCCTGCAGAAGGCGGATGTGAGCTTCCAGGCCATGTCGGAGGTCCGCAATCGTCTGGTAGAGGCCTACCAGGAAATCATGCGGATGCAGATCTGATCCGACTGGGCTCGAAATAGCAGTAGACACTGATTCAGGGGACGGAGCAAATGGCGGCACAGGCACCGGAAGGCGCTAGCAATCTCCCGGCGGAACAGGCACCCCGCGAAGAGCGGCGTGAGGAATCCCGGAGCACGGCTCTGCAGATTCAGAATATGCTGAATAGCGATGCCGGGCGCCAGATGGGCATGGTCATCGGCCTGGCGGCGGCGGTGGCCATTGCCGTGGTGGTGTTCCTCTGGTCCCAGTCACCCGGTCATCGAACGCTTTACGGCGATCTGGATCAGCAGGATGCCTCCCAGGTCGTGCAGTCGCTGGAAGAGGCGGGTATTCCCTATCGATTGAACCGGACTACCGGCGCGGTGGAGGTTCCCGAGGGTGAGCTGCATCGGGCCCGTTTGCATCTGGCCGCCGAAGGACTGCCGCGCGGGGCGGGCACCGGGTTCGAGATGATGGACGAAGAGACCGGCTTCGGGGTCAGTCAGTTCATGGAGCGGGCCCGCTATCACAGCGCCCTGCAGACCGAGCTGGCCCGGACCATCAACAGCCTGGATGCGGTGAGAAGTGCCCGGGTTCATCTGGCCATTCCCGAGGACACGGTGTTCGTGCGCAATCGCCGTCAGCCTTCGGCTTCGGTCTTCATCAATCTCTATCGCGGTCGCAGCCTGAGCGAGTCACAGGTCTCGTCCATCGTTCACATGGTGTCTTCCAGTATCACCGACATGCCCGCCGAGCAGGTGACCGTGGTGGATCAGCGTGGTCGTCTACTCTCCGACCAGGGGCGGGATCAGCTCGGCGCCGACACCCGTGAGCAATTCGACCATGCGCGTCGTCTGGAGCGGGCCTATGTCGAGCGCATTGAGGATATCCTCACCCCCATTCTCGGCCCCAACCGGGTTCGTGCCCAGGTGGCGGCGGATCTTGACTTTACCCGATTCGAGGAGAGCCGCGAGACCTTTGACCCGGACACCACGGCCGTTCGCAGCGAGCAGGAAAGCGAAGATCCACAGCCGGGTGCCCGAGGCCGTGGCGTGCCCGGGGCGCTGACCAATCAGC
>NZ_SLKM01000280.1:0-4984 GCF_007134575.1 Natronospira sp. | reverse complement strand
TTGGCACTGATACTGTGTAAAAATATCTTCTTGATGAAACCGCTCTCGAAAATACTTGAAAAACCACCCTACCTGTCTAATCTTGATTATTGAAGATGGGCTTTTTTCTGTCAGCAGGAAAGTCCTCAATTTATCAGCCAGGGAGGGTGTCCCCATGTCATATCAATGGTTCAGAACTGCCGTTTGCCTTTCTTCAAGCCTGATTTTGGGGGGGGGCATCAGTAGCTTACGGCTACAGTAGCTGCAGCGAAATTGACGGCTGGAATGTTGCCGTGATCGAAGCCAGGGGAATCGTCCTGGATTCCAACGACCCTGATTTTCGTCAGGTTTTTGCTGATACCTGGGGGAATTGCAGTAGTTATTACCCGGCCGATCAGAACTGCAAGACCATGGCGCGGGTGCATTGCGACTGGGAGATAAACGGATCCTATGACAAGGGGGATGTCAGAAACTGCGTGATGCAGGCACCCACGGATCCTCCCTTGCCAGGAGTCGGTGTTCATGATCATGGGCAACAGGTTTCCTCGATTATTGCCGACCGCACCGAAGCGTCGCGTATTGTCCATGTCAGCACAGCGGCGCGGGACGATCAGTATTACGAGAGTGATCGTTCGGCGGCGTTAAGGTGGATCGAAGAGAATCGCTCTCAGTTCGGGATCGGGGTGGTCAACAGGAGCGGAGGAAATGTAACCCTTGGTCCAGGTGGTTGCCCGGATCTTGACCCGTCCAACGATCCCGACTCTGAACATGTTCTCATTCAATCTCTGGTTTGTTCGGGGGTTGCCTACATCAACGCCGCCGGCAATCTCGGTCACGATGACCGTATTGCCGACCAGGCCCGTCCCGGGAATGTCATCTCAGCGGCGCATACCTGGGGCGCGGGTGGAACCCATTGCCTCGACCCACAGGCTGATCGAGGCGACCGCCTGAACCTTGTCGCGGATGATGTTCCAACCTTGAATGGTGATAATCCGGGAGGTAGCTCCTGGGCGGCCCCACGGATATCAGCCATGGCTGCAAATTTATTGTATCGTTCATTGGATCGCGGATTTCTTCTTCCCGGGAACCGCCCTATCGATACACATGGGCGCGTCCTCGAAGGCTTGTATCGAGCAAATAATGGCAATCCTCAGATAACTGAACGAGGATTCATTAACCCGGAAGGGCTGCATGAGTGTCAGCCATTTCCCGACGATGCGAGCTATTTGTATGGCAGTGGTTCGGCAACTGATGCTTATGTGAGGTCCAATCAACCCGAAGGCGACGGGCTGCCGGGGCCGTCAGATTATGGGAAGCCAAGCGCCTGCCTGGGCGGGACTCCACCCCCGGTGGTTGATTTGCATGTGCACGACATCGAGGTGGACTTTCTGGGCTGTTGGGCAGGCAGCCCACAGTTCATCTTCCAATGGGATGCAAGCGGCGATCCCGAAGCGGACCGATATACCGCGGACTTCAGTTATGATGGCAGTAACTGGGTCCAGTTGCATGAAGGGACGGAGGGAGTAACGAACTACTCTCCCCAGGCGGATACCAGCTCTCAGCTTCGTTTCCGGGCCTGCAATGGCGCGTCACCGTGCAGTGACTATGAATTCTGGCCGGTACCGGGTACGTCCTGCGGCGGAGGGTCAATGCAATGATACGGCGGATACTCCTCTATAGCGCTTTATTGCCGGCCTTGAGTGCGTGCAGTGATGGCGAATTCGGCTTTTCGGTCGGCGGTCAGGTGCAGGGTCTGGCCGGTGATTCTGTCCATCTCGCACTCAATGATGACGAAGTCTTGGGCATTGAGGCGGACGGGGAATTCGCATTCTCGACACGTCTGCTGCCGGGGCAATCCTGGGAAGTTTCCGTGGAAAATCAGCCGGCCGGACGATTCTGCCAGGTGGACGACGCGACCGGTGTGATGGCGTCAGAAGACGTCGACTCGGTCATGGTGAGCTGCGTCGAACGTCCAGCTCTGAGCAGCCACTCCCGGGCAGGCGCGATGTATCTTTCCTGGGAGTCAGTGGAGCCGGTGAATCTGCTCTATTCCTCCGATTCGGATTGCGATTGGCTCAACTACACCCTCTGCGATGATGGTGGCATGATGCCGGATGAAACCGGTGGCTCGCTCGTCCTGAGAGCGGATGATGGCTTTGATCCGGATACCGGCTGGTTTTTCGTGATTGAGTCGGACGCCACACTGTCCTATCCGGCCGGTGCCAGGCCAGTCCCCTTGGCGGCGACCAAGTATGACAGGGTGACCGGCAGGGTCTTTGATGCCGCCGTCGATGCGGATCGGATCTATCTGGGCGGTGATTTTTCCCGCCTGGGTCCGTTGACCGGCCCGGGTGCCGCAGTACATATGGACTCCGGCCGACTGGCTGGTGCCGTGCCTTATATCGATGGGCCTTCAGTATTCGCGGTGGCCGCTGACGGCGAGGGAGGGTTTTACATAGGTGGGCGTTTTGAATCCGTCGGTGGCGTGCCCCGGCGAAACCTGGCACGAATTGACGCGCAAGGCCGTGTTGATCGTGGCTGGCGTGCCAACACGGACGAGGCGGTGACCGGCATTGCGGTGCATGAAGACCGGGTCTTCGTCTCCGGGCTTTTTGGCAATCTTTCCCGCGACGGCGACAGTTTTGAGCGCGAGGGACTCGCGCTGGTGAGCGCTGTCGACGGAGCGGTGGATCCGGACTGGAACCCCGGCTCGGAAGGCACGGTCTGGACCCTGGCCACGGACGGGGAGCGGGTTTATGTGGGAGGAAGTTTTGCATCCGTGGGTGGCGATTCGGGCGTGGCCCTGGCGGCACTGGATGCGCAGACTGGCGAGCTCATTCCGGATTGGGGGGAGACACCCGACAACGTGGTGGTTACCGTGCATGTTGCCGACGGTGTTGTGTATGTCGGCGGCTATTTTGAAACCCTTGGCGGGGAAGCCGCCAATGGCGTGATGGCGCTAAACCCGGAGACCGGAGAGCGGCTGTGGGACCACAATCCCGCGGTCGACGGGCTGGTGATGGCTGTGTCCGCGGACGGAGAGCGATTGTACCTGGGGGGTGACTTTGAGTCCGTTGGCGGTTTGACCAGAGATAATCTTGCCGCAGTTGATCGAAACACGGGGGCGGTCGTGGCAGGTTGGGAGACTTCAGCCGATGGCGCCGTCTGGGGCGTTGGGGTACATGGGGGGTGGTTGTACGCCGCAGGGAACTTTCGTCAAGCCGGCGGGGTGGAGCGTGAACTGCTTGCCGCCTTTGATCTGACGGACGGCGAATTGAATGCCGACTGGAATCCGGGCGCCAGCGGTCACTTTACCGCAGGCACGATGGCATTTTCCGGTGATGTGGGTTTTTTCGGCGGGCGGTTGCAGGAAATCACAGGCCATGACCGCCGCTATCTGGCGGCCCTTGACCGGGAGACCGGCCAGGTATTGGAGGACTGGCGGGCTGATCAACCCACTCACTTGTCCCGGCTGCTCCTGGACGAGGGAACATTGTATGCCTCGGGCGATTTCCCATTTGAAGCCGGCGAGCCGGACTGGGGTTATCTGACAGCTTTAAATGCAGAGACGGGAGAAAAGTCTCCCAGCTGGGACCCACCAGAGATTGTCGGGCGCACTGTAAGAGCCTTGGCGGTTGATGATGAGAGATTATATTTTGGGGGGCGTCTATCAGAAGTTGATGGAGAAGCGCGGCACAACATTGCGGCTGTGAACCGATATAACGGCGCACTGGTTTCTGGATGGGCCCCGAATGTTTCAAGTCAAGTCAGTGCTATCGCCAAGAAGGGGGATCGCTTATATATAGGAGGGCGGTTCAGAGAGGTGAATGAAGAAGATAAATTGCGATTGGCTGCGCTTCACCGGGTTTCCGGTGAGTTGGACAAGAGTTTTGAATTCAATGCCGCTTCCAACGTTAGCGTGCTTGGGTTGTTTGGGGATTCTTTACTGATCGGCGGGCAATTTCGATCAATTAACGAGGTCGAGCGAGAAAGACTGGCCATTATAGACCTTGAGGAGAACAGCTTATTGGAAATGGGAGAAATAGGCGTCAGCGACGCAGTTTCGAGCATTGCTTTTGATGGTTCGCGGCTAATTGTATCGGGAGCCTTTCAACAGTCAGGAGACACTCCGCGCAGACGATTGGCGGCGTTTGATCTTGATTCGAAGACGCTGATCTCAGACTGGCAGCCCGAGACGGACCTTGTTGCAACGCTTCTATCCCCCATAGATGGGAAGCTGTTCATCAGCGGGAGCTTTCAGGAAGTCACGGGATCCTCGGATGACCGACACCGTCCAAGGCTTGGGTTTGCGGTTCTGGATCTAGAAAGTGGCGATGTTGCTCGCTAAGGCGTTGAACGAGGGCAAACTACTTATCCGCCGCGATTGATGCCTTGTCTTGGCACCAATCGCGGCGGACGCCGCTCCCACAACTGAAAGGCACCCAGCAATACAACCCTCAGCGTCTCCGCGCCTCTGCGAGAAAACCAATCTCTCTCCGCGCCCTTGGCGCTCTCTGCGCGAGGTTCAAAAACCTCAGCAGCCGGCCAACTGCGGCCTTGGTGGATTGTCATGCAACGGGATCCTGACCTCAGCAAACAGCGCATCCACCTCGGCCTGGTTCTCCGCTTCCCGGGCCGCTTCCACGCGTTCGGGGGTGAGATGCGGGGCCAGGCGGCTGAGGAAGTCGAGCTGGAACTGGCGTAGCAGGCTGTCGCGGCGAAAGCCGACCCAGGTGGTCAGGCGCGGCAGGAGATGACGGGCATCCAGGGCAACCAGGTCATCATCACTGCCTTCCTCCACCGCCATGGAGGCCAGCACGCCCACGCCCAGACCCATGCGCACATAGGTCTTGATTACATCCGCGTCCCGGGCAGTGAAAGCAATGTTGGGCCGCAAGTTTTGGGCATTGAAAGCCTGCATCAGGGAGGATTCCGGCCGGTCGCTGAAGACATAAGTCACCAGGGGATGCCGGGCCAGTTGCTCCAGCTCGGGCGCTTTCGGATA
>NZ_SLKM01000181.1:0-4992 GCF_007134575.1 Natronospira sp. | reverse complement strand
TTCTTCCTGCTTGCGGGCGATGATCGTTTCCAGAATATCCGGCCGACTCATTGGCGACTCCTTGCCTGCAGGGCCTCCAGTGATGCCTTGGCACGCCCATCCGCCAGCACGGCCTGGGCAAGACGAACCCCGTCGGCCAGACTATCGGCCAGGCCCGCCACGTAGATGCCGGCACCGGCATTCATGGCAACCATATCGGCCGCCGGCCCCTGCTCACCCGCCAATACCCCTCGAATCAGCTTGGCACTGGCCTCTGGCCCGTCCACCACCAGGCTATCCACCGGCGCCCTTTGGATACCAAAGTCCTCCGGCGACACCCGATAACTGTGGACCTGAGCCTCCCATAACTCGGCCACCTTGGTCGGGGCGCCCACACTGATTTCGTCGAGACCATCATCGGAATGAAAGACCAGCACATGACGACTGCCCAGGGCCTGAAAGACATGGGCAATGGGTTCCACCCACTCCGGAGAGAACACGCCCATGATCTGATTGGGTGCCCCGGCCGGATTGGTCAGCGGACCCAGGAGATTGAACACGGTCCGGGTCCCCAACTCCTTGCGGGGACCGGCCGCATGGCGGGTGGCGGCGTGATGACCAGGGGCAAACAGAAAGGCGATGCCGATGGCGTCAATGGCCGCGGCAATCTCCTCCGGCGTCATGTCGATGCGAACCCCCAGGGTCTCCAGCACATCGGCACTGCCGGAACTGCTGGAAAGGGAGCGGTTGCCATGCTTGGCCACCCGGGCACCGGCGGCGGCAATGGCAAAGCAGGCGCCGGTGGAGACATTGAAGATGCCGCGGCCATCACCGCCAGTGCCGGCTGTGTCCACTAGACGGTCGCCGTCCACTTCCACACGGCTTGCGAATTCCCGCATCACCCGTGCCGCACCGGCAATCTCCGGAACCGTTTCGCCCTTGGCACGCAGCCCGGCGAGAAAACCACCAATCTGCGCCGGCGTGGCTTCACCCTGCATGATCTGGCGCATCACCGCGCTCATCTCTTCACTGGACAGGTCCACCCCGTCCACCACCGCCGCAATTGCCTGCCTGATATCCATCGTCAAACACCCCAGGGGTTGTTGAGTGAACAGTGAACAGTTCCCAGTGAACAAAAAAACCCGCCTCTCCATATCTCTTGCAGGCGATCTCCTGTGGGAGCGGCTTTAGCCGCGATCGGGCTTCGATGCCCCACCTGATCGCGGCTAAAGCCTCTCCCACATCAGGCTGGCCCCAAACCCGCTGTTCACTGGGAACTGTTCACTGGAAACTATGCTCCGTAATTTCCTCCCAGGAAATTACGGAGCATTTGATGCCCGTGCTGGGTCAGAATGGATTCGGGGTGAAACTGCACCCCTTCCACCGCCAGCTCCCGATGCCGGAATCCCATGATCTCGTCTCGCTGGCCGTCCTCGGTCTGTGTCCAGGCGGTCACTTCCAGGCAGTCCGGAAGATCGTCCGCCGTCACGATCAGGGAGTGATAGCGCGTCGCCTCGAAGGGATTATCCAGTCCACGAAAGACGCCCTTGTCACTGTGATGCATCATCGAGGTCTTGCCATGCATGACTTCCCGAGCGTGCACCACCCGGCCACCGAAGACCTGGCCAATGGCCTGGTGTCCCAGACACACCCCCAGCACCGGAATCTGCCCCGCCACCCGTTCAATCAATGCCATGGAGATCCCGGCTTCATTGGGCGTGCAGGGGCCCGGTGAAATGACTATATGGTCGGGCGACAGTGACACCGCCTCTTCCACGGTAATCTCGTCATTGCGATGCACCGCCACCTCCTGCCCCAACTCCAGCAGGTACTGGACGAGGTTGTAGGTGAAGGAGTCGTAGTTGTCGATCATTAGAACCATTGCTGGATTCCTGCGCTATGCATCTTCGAATAAGCAGCGACGAGCTACCAGCAACAAGCTGCGAGCCGGCTTCGATCCAGCTCGTTGCTCGTAGCTCGCCGCTCGTTGCTAAGCAAACAAATCGCCGCGATGCAGGCCCTTGCGGGCCAGTTCGGCGGCGCGGATCAGGGCTCGGCCCTTGTTCAGGGTTTCTTCCCATTCCTTCTCGGGCACCGAGTCATGAACGATGCCGGCACCGGCCTGCACATCCAGGCGACCATCCTTGAGCAAAGCCGTGCGAATGGCGATGGCGGTATCCATCTCGCCCTGCCAGCCGAGATAGCCGATCGCGCCGGAATACACTCCACGGCGCACCGGCTCCAGCTCATCAATGATTTCCATCGCCCGGACCTTGGATGCACCACTCACGGTGCCGGCCGGAAAACAGGCCCGCAGCGCCTCCATGGCGGACAGATCCGGCTGCAAGCGACCGGTCACCGCCGAGACAATATGCATGACATGGGAATAACGCTCGATGCGCATGCGCTCGGTCAGCCTGACACTGCCGGCTTCACTGATCCGGCCCACATCGTTACGACCGAGATCGATCAGCATCAGATGCTCGGCCAGCTCCTTGGGATCCGAAAGCAACTCTTTTTCCAGCGCCAGATCCGCCTCGCTGCTGGCGCCACGCGGGCGCGTGCCGGCGATGGGCCGAACGGTCACCTCGCCCTCTTCCACCCGCACCAGAATCTCGGGCGAGGAACCGGCGATCTCCATGTCGCCCATGTCCAGGTAATAAAGATAAGGAGAAGGATTGAAGCAGCGCAGCGCCCGATAGATATCCAGGGCATCGCCCTCCCAGGGCAGGGACAGACGCTGGGAGAGCACCACCTGCATGGCATCACCGTCGAGGATCAATCCCCGGACCCGGCTCACCGCGTCCAGGAAATCCGCCTCGGGAAAACGGGCCTCGGGTTCCGGCAGGGACTTGCCGTCCATGATCGGCCGGGGTTGGAGGGGGGCATTGAGGGTGTCGGCGAGATCATCCAGCCGTCGGTTGCCCCGCTGCCAGGCATCAGCCTCGGCCGGGTCCACATTCACGATCAGAAAAAGCCGGCCGGTAAGATTGTCGAAGACCACGACTTCTTCCGACAGCCACAATTGAATATCCGGCGAGCCGGTCTCGTCGGGCTGATGGCGCTCTGCCAGCCGCGGCTCGATATAGCGGATGGTGTCATAGCCGAAATAGCCCACCAGCCCCCCGGTAAAGCGCGGCAGCTCCGGCAGGCGCGGGGCGCTGAACTGGGCTTGCCAGTGGGCGATGCGGGCCAGGGGGTCGTCCAGGTCTTCGGCGTAAATCTCTTCATCGTCACGCAGATGACGGAATCGGCCCTGGTGGACTTCGATCCGGTCCCGCGCCGGCAGACCGATAATGGAATAGCGCCCCCAGCGCTCGCCGCCCTGAACGGATTCGAACAGATAGGTGCCCGGCCCCTTGCCATGGGCCAGCTTGAGATAGGTGCTGAGCGGGGTTTCGAGATCGGCCAGAATTTCCCGGTAAACCGGGACGCGATTATGACCCTGGTCGGCGAGCTGCTGAAATTGTTGCTGATTCATGAATCCGGATTCCGTGGTTTTCAATCATGGCGGCCGCGGCCACCGCATCAATCGACATCGTGGTGGAGCCTGGCCACCACCAGCCGTCGGCCGCCAGCCACCAATGGTGGGCGGTGCAACAGGCATTGATGGGGCGATAATGGCTCACATTCACTCCAGAATCCGGATCTCGGAGAGCTCGCCAAAGTAACGGTCCGGCTGATCACTCTCCGCAACGAAGCCCTGATTATAACCATAGCGGGCGGCCACAATGGAACACCCTGCATTGCGGGCCGCCGCCACATCGGTCTCGGAATCCCCCACCAGCAGGGTCTCGCCGGGCCCGGCAGCCGCCTGTTCCATGACCCAGGTCAGCGGCCCGGGGTCGGGTTTGCGAGTCTCCAGGCTGTCGCCGCCGAGGACCCAGGCAAAGGGCTGATCAATCCCAAGCCCATTGAGAACCTCGCGCGCCAGGGCCTCGGGCTTGTTGGTGACACAGGCAAGCTCGAGACCGGCCGAGCGCAGTGTTGACAGGATTTCCTCGACCCCGGGATACAGCTGGCTGTCCTTGACCAGACGGGTCTGGTAGGCGGAGAGAAAAAGCTGATGGCTTTCATCCAGCAGCCGCGCATCCGGCGACCGACCCAGCCCATGCTCGAGCATGCGTCGAATCAGCTCCCGGGCCCCGTTGCCCACCCACTGTCGCACCCGGTCCTCGCCGGGCGGAGCCAGATCGGCGGCAATGGCGGTGGCATCCACCGCCACGGCAATATCCGGAACGCTGTCCACCAGCGTCCCGTCGAGATCAAACAGAACCAGGGAGACGGGAAAGACCTGCCCGTCCACCTGCAGGCGAACGGTCCCGGTCACCGTCCGGCCCCGGCAATCTCCTCGCGCATGCGCTTGATCACCGTGGCGTAATCGTCGGCGCCAAAGATGGCGGAGCCGGCCACGAAGGTATCGGCCCCGGCGGCTGCCACTTCCGCGATATTGTCGGCCTTGATACCCCCATCCACTTCCAGACGGATCTCGCGATCGCTGGCATCAATCCGCCGGCGGGCCTCGCGCAGCTTGTCCAGGGTGGAAGGAATGAACTTCTGGCCACCGAAGCCAGGGTTCACCGACATCAGCAGGACCAGGTCGATGTCCTCCAGCAGCCAGTCCAGATAATTCAGGGAGGTGCCCGGGTTGAAGACAAGCCCCGGCTGGCAGCCGGCCGCACGGATGGCCTGGATGGTGCGATGGGGGTGCTCACTGGCCTCGGGGTGGAAGCTGATGGTGGTGGCCCCGGCCTCGGCGAAATCGGGAATGATGCGATCCACCGGCTGGATCATCAGATGCACATCAATGGGCGCGGTCACCCCATGCTTGCGCAGGGCCTCACAGACCATGGGCCCGATGGTGAGATTGGGCACATAGTGATTGTCCATGACATCAAAATGCACCCAATCCGCCCCGGCGGCGAGCACATTGTCGACTTCCTCGCCCAGCCGGGCGAAATCCGCGGAGAGGATGGAGGGGGCGATGATGGGTTTGAGCATGGTTGGGCTCCA
>NZ_SLKM01000075.1:0-17539 GCF_007134575.1 Natronospira sp. | reverse complement strand
TGCGGTCAGGGCCCGGGCCCGCCGCAGGCGCTCCATGGCCTTTTCCACATTCGTCCAGGCCGTATTCTGGGTGAGCACGGCACCGATCATGATCTCGAAGGGGTGACCGTCGTGGGGCCACCAATGCTGGGGGCCGTGGTGGGCCAGCAGGCGCTCGAAAACCCGTCGCAACCGTCGCCGGTCGATGGCCGGAGGGTGAGCTTTTCTGCTTGCTGGGTTAGGCTTCATGCCGGACCTCGACCAGGAGTCATCTCATGCCCGTGCGGGCCATTCAAAAACTGATCAAGCGACGCCGCCAGAAACGGGCGCGTCGTGCCTTCGAGCATTTCCCCATTGGCGAGGGCGATCTGGTCATCGATGCGGGCGCGAACTTCGGCAGCGTGACCCTGCGCCTGCTGGGCCAGGGCGCCCGGGTGCTGGCCTTCGAACCCAATCCCGTCGCCTTCCGTCACCTTGAGCGGGCCTTCGGCGATCACCCACAGGTCCAGTGCATTCCCAAGGGCCTGTCCGACCACAACGGCAAGGCCCGGCTCTATCTTCACAAGCGCCACGAAGACAATGCCCTGTTCTATTCCGAGGCCGCCTCGCTGATGGCGGACAAGCGCAACATCAACCCCGATGCGGGGGTGGAAATCGAGCTGCTGGATATTGCCGAACTGATCGAGGCCCAGGAGGGGCGAATCCGTCTGCTCAAGCTGGATATCGAGGGCGGCGAGTACGCGGTTCTTCATCGTCTGCTGGACACCGGACTGATCAAGCGGATCGACCAGGTCTTCTGCGAAACCCATGAACTGAAGATTCCATCCTGTCGCCGGGAGACCCGTCGCTTGCGACGCCGCCTGGCAGACATGGATATCAGACACGTCAATCTCGATTGGGTTTGAAGCGCCGCCCCGATTGAGCCTTCTTGTCCGAGGCTTCCGCCAGTGGCGCCTCGGGCTCCAGCCCGGCAGCATCCATCAGCGCCCGGACCTGCCCCGCACCCAGCTCCCGCCAGTGCCCCCGAGGCAGATCGCCGGGCAGTGACAGGGGCCCATAGCGAACCCGAATAAGGCGGCTGACAGTGGCGCCCACGGCTTCCCAGAGACGGCGGACTTCACGATAACGGCCTTCCCGCAGGATCACGTGATACCAGTGATTCTGGCCTTGCCCGCCGGTATCAACAATCTCCTCGAAACGGGCCGGGCCATCGTCCAGCTTCACACCGCTGCGCAGCTTGTCCAGCAACTCCGGCGCCACCTCGCCCCGCACCCGCACGGCATATTCGCGTACCAGTTGACGAGAGGGATGCATCAGCCGTGCGGCCAGTTGGCCATCTGTGGTCAGGATCATCAAACCGGCGGTGTTGAAATCCAGGCGGCCCACCGAGACCCAGCGCCCGCGTTGGGGGGCGGGGATGCGATCGAAAATGGTGGGCCGGCCTTCGGGGTCGCGGCGGGTGCTCATCTCTCCCACCGGCTTGTGATAGATCAGTACCCGGCGCTCGGGCATCATGCCGGCATCCAGACGCAAGGGTTTGCCGTCCAGGCTCAGACGATCGCCCTCGCCCGCCTTGTCGCCGGGGCCCGCCGGGCGGCCATTGAGCTGGATACGGCCGGCCGCCAGCCAGGACTCCACTTCCCGCCTGGAACCGTAGCCGGCATTGGCAAGCAGTTTCTGAATCCGCTGCAGCGGTATGGCCTCAGTGGCCGCGGCCCTGCTCGTCTTCTTCTTCGGCAGTCTCGGGTCGTGGCTGCTCGGATACTTCGGCCCCGGACCCTGGCGCTTGCCGCTCCGTTTCCGACTGATCTTCTTGCTGGCCACTTTCTTCTTGCGCTTCGCCATTGGCTTCCTCGGGAACCTCTTCAAAGTCGAGGTCTTCGCCCTCGTCTTGCGATTCGTAGGGACTTTCCTCGAATGGATCGGTCACCGGACGGCTGCCCAGCTCGCGTTCATCCACGCTTTCCCCGGTGTCGGGATCCTCAACCACCTGCTCTGCGTCGGCGGTGACGGCATCTTCCGCCTGCGGGGCCGACGCTGATTCATCTTCTTCGCTTGCGTCGATCGGCAATTCACGGTCTTCATCGGAGGCACCCTCCTCGGCTGCCTCACCGGCGGCATCCTGTTCATCCCTGTCCTCGCCTGCGGCCTCGCCATCGGCGTCGCCATCACCATGGGCATCCGCTTCCGCATCGTCGGCGGGCTTGCCCTCGGCATCCAGATCCAGCTCCACATTGATGCTGTCGATATCACGGATCTCGGACAGGGTGGGCAGTTCATCCAGGCTCTTGAGCCCGAAATAATCGAGAAACTCCCGGGTGGTGCCGAACATGGCCGGGCGGCCAGGCACATCCCGGTGGCCGACGACCTTGATCCAGCCACGTTCCTGCAGGGTCCGGACAATGCTGCTGGAGACACTGACCCCGCGAACCTCCTCGATCTCGCCACGGGTAATGGGCTGGCGGTAGGCAATCAATGCCAGGGTTTCCAGCAGCGCCCGGGAATAGCGCGTCGGACGCTCTTCCCATAGCCGGGATACCCAATCAGAGACACTCTCCCGCACCTGAATGCGGAAGCCGCTGGCGACCTGGCGAAGCTCCATGGCCCGCCCTTCGTAATCGGCAGTCAGCCCCTCCAGCGCTGCCCGCAGGGCGTTGCGATCGGGCTTCTCCTCATCACGAAACAGGCCTTCCAAGTCATCGATTTTGAGCGGCCGGCCGGCTGCCAGCAGTGCGCCTTCAACGATATTCTTTAGCTGTTGCTCGTCCATTCCTTCCCCGATTCCCGGAAGCTCAGGCTCCCTGTTCTCCACCGGCCTGCTCCGGCCCCGATTGCTCATCATCGCCAGGCGTCGTCTGTCCGGCATCCTCCGGCGCCTCGCCTTCGGTTACCGCCGCACTGGCGCGCAGATGAATGGGGCCGTAGAGCTCGGCCTGCACGATTTCCACCAGGCGCTCCTTGACCAATTCCAGGATGGCCATGAAGGTCACCACCACACCCATACGCCCCTCCTCGCGAGGAAAAAGGCCGGTAAAGTCCCGGAAGCGACCGTCATCCAGACTGCTCAGCACCTCGGACATGCGCTGGCGAACGGACAGGGCCTCCCGCTGGACCTGGTGATGCTGGAACATGTCGGCCCGCCGCAGGACTTCCTTGAAGGCCAGCATCAGCTCCTTGAGAGTCACCTCGGGCACCATCTCCACCACCCGACGGCCGACCAACTCGCCCTCGGCCTGGAACACATCCCGGCCCATTCGCGGCATGCTGTCGATGTCCTCGGCGGCAGTCTTGTAGCGCTCGTATTCCTGCAGGCGGCGGATCAGCTCCGCCCGCGGGTCCTCGCCCTCCTCCTCTTCACTGACCGAGGGTCGGGGCAGCAGCATCCGGGATTTGATCTCGGCCAGCATCGCGGCCATGACCAGATATTCCGCCGCCAACTCCAGACGAAGCTCCTTCATGAGCTCCACGTACTGCATGTACTGCTGGGTGATCTGGGCAATGGGAATGTCCCGGATGTCCAGATTCTGGCGCTTGATCAGGTACAGCAGCAGGTCCAGAGGCCCCTCGAAGGCCTCGAGAAAGACCTCCAGGGCATCGGGCGGAATGTAGAGATCCTTGGGCAGGTTGGTGAACGGCTCGCCCTGGACCAGGGCAAAGGGCATTTCCTCCTGACGCCCCTCGGCCGGATCATTGACCTGCCCATCGCCGGCTTCGCCCTGCGGGTTGTCAGGCTGCTGTTCTGCCGCCTCCGCCGGACGGTTGTTGTCGGCGTCCTGGGCCTGCCTGTCCTGCTCGTCCATCGTCACCGGTACTGCAACCCCATGATCTGACGCACCTCGTCCAGGGTTTCCCTGGCCCGGGAGCGTGCCGTTTCACAACCTTCCTGGATAATGCTGCGCACCGCGTCCGGGTCTTCCTCATATTCCTGGGCGCGGGACTGAATGGGCCGGAGCTCATTGCTCACCGCCTCAATGACCGGGCCCTTGCACTCGAGGCAGCCGATCCCCGCCGTGGTACAGCCTTTGTGGGCCCATTCCTGGGTGTCCTTGTCCGAATAGATCTTGTGAAATTCCCACAGGGGACATTTCTCCGGCGTGCCCGGATCACTGCGACGCACCCTGGCCGGGTCGGTGGGCATGGTGCGAATCTTCTGTTCCACCGACTCCAGCGGTTCACGCAGCCCAATGGTATTGCCGTAGGACTTGGACATCTTCTGCCCGCCCAGGCCGGGCATCTTGGGGGTCTCGGTGAGCAGGGCCTCCGGCTCCACCAGGATTTCCCGGCCCCCGCCTTCAAGATAGCCAAACAGGCGTTCCCGGTCGCCCTTGGTCAGGTTCTGCTGGGAGGACAGCATGGCCCGCGCCACCTCCAGGGATTCTTCATCGCCCTGCTCCTGCCAGCGCTTTCGCATCTCACGGAACAGACGGGCATTCTTCTTGCCGGTCTTGCGCAGGGCGGTCTCGGCACGACTCTCGAACTCGGGCTCGCGGCCGAAACTGTGATTGAAGCGGCGGGCGATCTCGCGGGTAATCTCCACATGGGCCACCTGATCTTCGCCCACCGGCACCAGGCCCGGCTTGTACATCAGGATATCCGCGCTCTGCAGCAGGGGATAGCCAAGAAAGCCGTAGGTGGACAGGTCCCGTTCCTTGAGCTTTTCCTGCTGATCCTTGTAGGTGGGCACCCGCTCCAGCCAGGACAGGGGCGTGATCATGGAGAGCAGCAGATGCAGTTCCGCATGTTCCGGCACCCGGGACTGAATGAACAGGGTCGCCGAGCCCGGATTCACGCCGGCGGCCAGCCAGTCAATGATCATGTCCCAGGCGCGGGAGGCCACGTCCCCGGTATCCTCGTAATGGGTGGTCAGGGCATGCCAGTCGGCCACGAAAAAGAAGCAGTCGTATTCATGCTGCAGCTTGACCCAGTTCTTCAGGGCGCCGTGGTAATTGCCGAGATGGAGGCGGCCGGTGGGCCGCATGCCGGACACGATCCTGTTGTTCTGACCGCTTGCGGAAACCAAATCTCTACTCCTGCGTAATGGACAAAAATCCCGTCGGGCGGGCAAGCCGGACATTATAAAGGGAAGCGAGGCCCCGGGTCTCGCCCTCTCGCACCCGATCAGAGCTCGAAGGGGGCCGGATCACCGCGACCATGGCGCAGGATCCGCGGCGGCAGCTCGCTCAAATCCACCACGGTGCTGGGCTCAAGGCCGCAGTTGCCGCCGTCGACCACCAGGTCCACATGGTGCTCCAGGCGCTCCCGGATATCCTCCGGATCGGTGAAGGGCAGCTCATCCCCCGGCAGTATCAGGGTGGAGCTCAAAATCGGCTCCCCGTGCTCCTCCAGCAGGGCCCTCACAATGGCATTGTCCGGGACGCGGATGCCAATGGTCTTGCGCTTGGGATTCTGCAGCCTGCGAGGCACCTCGCCGGTGGCCTTGAGTATGAAGGTGTAGGGCCCGGGGGTGTGAGCCTTCAGCAATCTGAAGACCGAGTTGTCCACCCGGGCGTAGGTGCCGATCTCGGAGAGATCACGACAGACCAAGGTCAGGTTGTGGCCCTTGTCGGTCTGGCGCAGCCACTGGATTCGCTCCACGGCGTTCTTCTCCTCCAGGGCGCAGCCGAGGGCGTAAATGGAGTCCGTGGGATATACGATCACGCCCCCATCGCGCAGTATGCGCACGGCCTGGCGCACCAGCCGCGGCTGGGGGTCCACCGGATGTATCTGGAAATACTGGCTCATGCTCCCTCCACTGCCAACCACGGGATGCTAACACGAGCCGGGCCGGCACTGGCTGTGATAGTCTTTTCGCTTTTCGACAGGGGGTCGAGTCGATGTGGTATGTGATCATTGGCCGGGACCGGCCGGACAGCCTGAGTGCACGCCAGAACGCGCGACCGGCGCACCTGGAGCGCCTGGAAGCCCTCAAGGAGGCGGGTCGCCTGCTGGTGGCCGGTCCCTGCCCCCGGGACGACGCCCCGGCACCCGGGCCGGCCGGCGTCAGCGGCAGTGTGGTGATTGCCGAATTCGATAGCCTGACGGCCGCCGAGAACTGGGCAAAGGCCGATCCCTACATTGAGGTCGGTGTCTACGAGTCCGTCGAGGTACGCCCCTTTATCCGCGCCCTGCCCTGAATCCGGGAGGATGCATGAGCGACAATACTGAACGCGTTAAACGCATGCGCCAGATACTGGAAAGCCGCTTTGCACCAGCGGAGTTGGTGATCCGTGATGACAGTCATTTGCATGTCGGCCATCCCGGGGCCCGCGACGGCCGCGGTCATTTCCATGTCCGCATTCGCGCCGAGGCCTTTGCCGGCAAGCGGCCCCTGGCCCGTCACCGGCTGGTTTTCGAGGCCCTCGGCGAGATGATGGAAAGCGATATCCATGCCCTGCAGATCGATGCGGCGGCAGAGGAAGATAACTGAAATCACGCCGGGTGCGCCCGGCCTTAGCCAAGAGAGGATGATCATGAAGAAACTACTGAGCAGTCTGATTGTGCTCGGTCTGCTGGGCCTGATGGCCTGTGAGACCGAAACCCCGGCCAATGGAGACCGTGACCGGAATGGAGAGGACCTGGGCGGCGAGACCCTGGCCACCGTGGATGGGAAACCTGTATCCGACCGCCTCCTGGCGGCCTTTGTACGCCAGTACCCGGGCTTTGACATGGATGGTCTCCAGCCCCAGCAACGGGAACAGCTCACCGACCACCTGATCAATCTGACGATCCTGAGCCGAGAGGCCGAGCGTCGTGGCATCCATCAGGAAGACGAGATCCGGGCCGCCATGGCCCTGGAGCGGATGCAGACCCTGGCCGATGCACTCATGCGCAAGCTGGAAGAGGATGAGCCCATCAGCGAGGACACCCTCCGCGAGCAGTACGAAGTACAATACTCGGACAGCAAGGAATACAGTGCCCGGCATATCCTGGTGGAAGATGAAGACACCGCCCGCGACCTGATTGCTGCACTGGACGAGGGTGCCGATTTCGCCGAACTGGCCCGCGAACACAGCACGGGCCCCACCGGTGAGCGGGGTGGTGACCTGGGCTGGTTCCCCGCCGAGCAGATGGTGGAGCCCTTCGCCAATGCCGTTCGGGCCATGGAAGCGGGCAGCTTCACCGCCGAGCCCGTCCAGACCCAGTTCGGCTGGCATGTGATCCTGCTCGAGGACACCCGGGAAACGGAAGGCCCGGCTTTCGAGGAAGTGCGTGAGCAGATCGCCGACAACCTGCGCCAGCAACGGGTGCAGCGCTATGTTTCCGAACTCCGGGAACAGGCCGAGGTGGAGCGGTAATCGTTCCCCCTGCAGAGAAAAGCAATCTGCAGCAACATGAAAAAGCGCCCCGCGGGGCGCTTTTTTTCGAGCCGGTTTCAGGCGCGACAATCAGAGTCGCAGGCTGCTCTGACCGCTCCGATCCTGGTATTCGCGGATCAGGGTCTGGAGGGCCCGGAAGCGATCACGGCCTCGATCACGATCGATGGGGCCGGCGCGGGCCGCGGCGCGGACATGAATGATGTTGCGTTGCGGCGGGAAGTAGAATTCCACCTCGTCGACCATGGTCTCGGACTGAAAGTAGAACTCATCGCCCTCGCGAAAGACCGAGCCGGTGAATTCCACCCGCAAATAGGTTCGATGGCTGGATACAATCCGAGCGCCAGGGAATCCCTGGATCACGGCCGCAAGGGCCGAACGCCCTTCCCTGCGGGTCCCGTCATACTCAAGCACATCCGCCTGCGCCACCTCCCGCTCATCGGGATGACTGGACAGACAGGTACGGGCGTCGGCGCACGGCGGCAGCTCGCCCTCCCGGATGCCGTAGGGGGGCACCTGGGTGCCGGCGCACGCTGACATGAGTATTGCCATGGCGGGCAGAAAAAGATTTACCCGATTATGTTGCAAGGCTGTCCTCCGCCGGGACACACACCAACTGAACAGACTACCCCCCAATGTATGGCCTTGCCAAGCATTTCGCGACAATCATTGCGTGACCGGGAATTCCCAAATCAACCAGGCTGACCAAAGGGGCTAGCCCACTGGGTCACTCTCCCGCCAGCAGGGCCTTGAGCTTGTCCTCGGAAAGCACGGGCACGCCAAGCTTCTCTGCCTTGTCCCGCTTGGAACCGGCCTTGTCGCCGGCTACCAGGTAATCGGTGCGACTGGAGACGCTGCCGGTCACCTTGCCCCCCGCCGCTTCAATGGCCGCCCGGGCCTCGTCACGGGTCATCTCAGCCAGGGTACCGGTGAGGACAAAGGTCTTGCCCGCCAGCGGCGACTCGTCTGCCGCCTGCTGATAGTCGGAGCGGTCCTGCGTCCAGTGAATGCCCCACTCCCGCAGCAAGGACTCAGTCTCATCCAGAATCGGACGCATATTGGCGTCTTCCAGGGCGCGACGGGCCTTGAGAATGGCCTGGTCGGTTTTCTCATCCCCGCTGTCGCCCGCCTGGAACTGCCACAGGGCGGTGAAATCCGGGCAGTGAGCCGCGATGGTCTCGACCCGCTTGCCGGTCGCCCCTTTGATGGACAGGGCCTTGAGCAGGGACTGCAGAGTAATGTCGTGGACGTAATCGGGACTGAAATCGGCCTCGTCGCTGAGAACAATGCCATCCGAGCGCTCAAACAGGCGGTCCACTTCCCGGGCATTGCCTTCATCGTCGAAGAAATCCCGGATGGCCCCGGCCACCCCCGGCCCGATATCCGGCACGCACAGCAGCAAGGGCATGGTGGCCTTGCGAATCGACTGGAAACGGCCGAAGGCATTGGCCAGCCCCTTGGCCAGGGTGGCGCCCACGCTGGGAATGCCCAGGGCGAACAGGAAGCGCCCCAGCGTCACTCGCCGTTTGGCTTCGATCTCCTCCAGCAGCTTCTCCACGGAGCGCTCGCCGAAGCCATCCAGGGCCAGCAGCTCGGCCTTTCGCTCGTGGAGCCGAAAGATGTCAGAAGGACGGCGCACCCATTCCCTCTCAAAGAATCGGGCCAGGCTCTTGTCACCCAGCCCCTCGATATCCAGCGCCGTGCGCGAGACGAAATGACGCAGGGTCTCCAGTTGCTGGGCGGCGCAGTTCATGCGTCCGGTACAACGATGAACCGCTTCCCCGGGCTCGCGGACCACATCGGCACCACAGACGGGGCATTGCTCGGGAAACTCGATTACTGCCGCTTCCGGGGGACGGCGATCGGTGACCGCTGCCACCACCTCCGGGATCACATCCCCGGCCCGACGGACAATGACGGTGTCGCCAATGCGCACGTCCTTGCGGCGGATCTCGTCCATGTTGTGCAGGGTGGCATTGCTGACCGTGGCCCCGCCGACGAAGACCGGCTCCAGGCGGGCCACCGGGGTAATCGCCCCGGTGCGGCCAACCTGGAACTCCACATTGCGCAGTACGGTAGTCTTCTCCTGGGCCGGAAACTTGTGAGCAATGGCCCAGCGCGGTGCCCTCGACAATTGGCCGAGTCTCGCCTGCCAGTCGAGGCGATCCACCTTGAAGACCACCCCATCAATATCGTAATCCAGCGACTCACGGCGCTCGAGAATCGCCTGGTAATAATCGAGGCAGGCCTTCAGGCCATCAAGACGACGACCTTCCGGGGAAACCGGCAAGCCCCAATCGGCCAGTGCCGAAAGCAAGTCGGTCTGGGTGTTAACCGTGGGCCCACCCTCGATGATGCCGATGCCATAACAGAAGATCTCCAGAGGCCGCCGCCGGGCGACCCGGGCATCCAGTTGCCGCACACTGCCGGCCGCTGCATTGCGGGGATTGACGAAGGTCTTCTCGCCCCGCTTGCGTTGTGCCGTATTGAGCTTCTCGAAACCTTCATGGCTCATGAAGATCTCGCCCCGCACCTCCAACCGACGGGGAATATACTTGCCTTCGAGAACCACCGGCACCTGGGCAATGGTCCGCACGCTGTGAGTCACATCTTCGCCGGTTTCACCGTCACCCCGGGTAGCCGCTCGAACCAGCTCACCGTCCTCGTAAAGCAGGCTGACTGCCAGCCCATCCAGCTTGGGTTCGCCGTGGTAGGACACCGCAGACGAATGCCCGAGGCGTTCCCGAACCCGGCGATCGAATGCCTCCAGGTCCTCCGCCCCAAAGGCATTGTCCAGAGACAACATGGGCTTTTCATGGCGGACCGGCGCAAAGGCACTGTCGGCTTCGCCACCGACACGGCGGGTGGGGGAATCGGCGCTTTGCAGGTCGGGAAACTCGGCTTCCAGGGCCTGGAGCTCGGCCATCAGCGCATCGTATTCGGCATCCGGGATTTCAGGTTCGTCAAGGACGTGATAGCGATGATCGTGGTGCTGGATCTGCTCCCGCAGCTCCGCCACGCGACGGGCGGCCGCCTCCCGGCTCCCCTGCTTCATCAGCGACTCCCGGCAGGTTGACGCTGCACCTGGCGGCGCAGCCGTTCGAACTCGGTGATTTCTTCTTCGATATAGGTGGCACGCTGCCGGGAGAAGGGGTTACGGGCTTCATCCCGGACATCGCCGCCGAGGGTTTCGGCAACCTGATGAGCCAGGCTCAGCATTTCATGGAAGGTCTCCACCCCCGGCCATGGCCCCGGCAGTACCGCGAACAGGGTAATACCCCGATAGTGACTGTAATCCATTTCCGCCAGATCGAAATGACCGGGCTCAACCATATTGGCCACGCTGAACAGCAGCGCCAGCTTGCCCTGCTCATCCCGCTCACTGCGATGAAAGATCTGATACTGACCGTGGCGAGCTCCGGCCTGTTCCAGCAACTGACGCAGTCCGGCCCCTTCCAGTCCTTGCTCTCCCACGGCTCTGACATGCAAAGAAACAATCTTCTGGGAATTCGGGTTGTATTCCGGCAGCTCGGGCTCATCCCCGGCCTGGGCATCCAGGGCCCCATCGGCTTGGTGATCGTCGCGGACATCCGGCTCCGGTGCTGATTCCTCCGCCGCCGCGCCCAGATCCCTCAGGCGCTCTCTAAGACGACCCAGGCCGCGGGCAAGTGCCCGGTCCGATCGTTCAGGGGATTCCGGTTCAGGGCTTGTAGCGGCCGCACGGCTCTCCCGGCGTAGCGCCGGCGTCTCCGGACGCAGACTGGGCAGTTCATCCTCCTCAACGCCCGACTTCGGCTCGGAAGGCACCGCCTCACCGGCCTCCGGCCGCAGCTTGACGCGAGGCAGTTCATCACTGTCCACCCGCTGCGAGGGACGCGGCGGCCGATGCAGCGACTGCTCCCGCTCACGGCCTTGCCAACGCGTGTAGGCATAAACCGCGATCACGAGCACGACACCCAGTCCGATCAGTGCCAGCCTAAGCTCCGGCATCCATTCTCCACCCTGGTTCACAGTTCAGCGGGCCACGCTCGAAGGCCGCATACCGCTGGGAAATCCCCAGGCCCCGGGTGCCCACACCTTGGGGCCCAGACCCTGGAACAATACGCATTCTCTGTTCAGGCCGTGGCCATTTCCACGGCTTCATCCACATCCACCGAGACCAGCCTGGAGACACCGGGTTCATTCATGGTCACACCCAACAGCTGATTGGACAGCTCCATGGTGATCTTGTTGTGGGTGATGAAAATGAACTGGACCCGTTCCGACATTTCCTTCACCAGGTCACAGAAACGACCCACATTGGCATCATCCAGGGGCGCATCCACCTCGTCCAGCATGCAGAAGGGTGCCGGGTTCAATTCGAAAATGGAGAACACCAGCGACACCGCGGTCAGCGCCTTCTCACCACCCGACAAGGCACTGATGCTGCTGTTGCGTTTACCGGGCGGCCGCGCCATCACGGCAACGCCTGCATCGAGCAAATCCTCGCCGGTCATTTCCAGGTAGGCGTGACCGCCCCCGAACAGACGCGGGAAGGTTTCCTTGAGCCCGGCATTGACCTTGTCGTAGGTCTCCTTGAAGCGGGTCCGGGTTTCCCGGTCGATCTTGCGGATTGCCGACTCCAGGGTCTCCAAGGCTTCGGTGAGATCGTCATACTGGGTGTCCAGATACTGCTTGCGTTCGGACTGTTCCCGGAACTCGTCGATGGCGGCCAGGTTGATATTCCCCAGTCGACTGATGCGGCGCTCCACGGCCTGCAGACTCTCATTCCAGTCACTGACCGAGGCATCCTCCGGCAGCGAGGCGGCCACCGTCTCCAGATCGGTCTCCAGTTCGTTGAGCTGCTCCACCAGGGTCTCCCGGCGCACCCTTGCCTCCTGGCTTTCCAGTCGCAGCTTCTCCAGCTCGCCACGCAGCTCGGCGGCCTTCTGCTCGTGCTCTACCCGCTGCTGCTCCTTCTCACGGATGTCCGCATCGATGGCCTCCATCCGGCGGCGAGCAGACGCCAGTTCCTCATCTACCTGCTTGCGCCGTTCCAGCAGGCGCTCCAGTTGCTCTTCCTGACCGGCCACCGGATTCTCATCCTGGTCCAGGGCTTCACTGAGGCTGGAGCGACGCTCTGACAATTCCTCAAGCTGGGCCTGCATGCGCTCCAGCCCACGCCGGGTGGACTCCAGGCTGGAGCGGCGGGATTCCACCTTCAGAGCCAGTTCATGGGCCGCCTGCTGATCCTCACGGGCCTTGCGCCGGGCTTCTTCCAGGGCCTCGCGAATCTGTGCCCGCTCGGCTTCCAGCTCACGACGCTCGTCCTCACCGGCCTGCATGGCATCGACACTGGTTTCCAGGCGCCCGCGGACCTCTTTCAACTGGCGATTCTGTTCCTCGAGCTGGCTTTCCAGCTCACTTTCTTCCCGGCTCAGGGCTTCCCGTCTTTCGTCCGCCTGAGAGATCCGTGAGCGCAGGGACTCCAGCCGGGCATCGATATCGGAGATGCTGCGGTGGAGCTGGTTGAACTCACGCTGGGCGTCTTCCAGACCGGCCTCGCGCTCCTTGACCTCACCACGGGCCGCCTCAAGGGATTCCGCCAGGGTCTCGCACTCGGCTTCCAGGGTCTCGTGATCGGCCTGCAGCGACTTCAGGGACTGCTCGCGCTTGAGCACACTGTCTTCAGACTGTTCGGCCCGCACCACCCGGACCCAGTGCCGGCCCAGCCAGGTGCCGTCGCGGCAGACCACCGACTCCCCGGCAGCCAGGGTGGGCAGTTGCTGTCGGGCCTGTTCCAGATTGTGGGCGACCCGAACGCCGGACAGCAGTTCGCCAATCACGGCCGGCCCCTCGACCTTGGCTGCCAGATGCTCGGCATCGGCGGCGGCCGACTGGCCATCAGCGGCCGAAACCAGACCCAGCTGTCCGGACTCAAGCCCCGGCAACTCGTCCAGGGCCATGGACACATCGTCCACGCTGACCGACTCCAGGTGATGGCCGAGCACGGTTTCCACCGCCCGCTCCCAGCCTTCCGAGACGCGGATACGCTCGGCCAGACGGGGCCGCTCTGCCAGCCCTTGCTGTTTCAGCCATTCGGCATTGCCGCCACCGTCCTTGTTGAGCGCTGCCTGCTGCAGGGCTTCGAGGGAGCTGATCCGGCCATTGAGGCTTTGCAACTCATTGCGGCGCTCATGCAGCCGACGACTCAGCTCCCGCTCCTGGCCACGGGCGCTCTCCAGGGCCTCACGGTGACCTTCCAGGGAGTCGGACAGGGCATCATGTCGCTCGCCCTGGCGATCCCGCTCCTCGCCCAGCTCCTGCTCCTGACGGCGCATGGCTTCGGTGGATAGCTGATCCCGCTGTTCGCGAATCTTCTCCACCCGCTCCAACTGACGCCGGACCTGGGTTTCCAGGTGTTCGATCCGGGTGCGCGAGACTTCGGCGGTCTGCTGATCTTCACCCGCACGGCGGCTGAAGCTGTCCCAGCGTTCCTGCCACTCGGCCAGCCGCTTCTCGGCCTGCTCCTGGGCGCTCACGGACTGCTCGGCGGCCTCCCGCAGGCGCTCCAGGCCCGGCTCCATTTCTGCCAGCCCGCTTTCGGTATCCTTGAGATACTCTTCGTCCCGGCGGATATGGTTGCGGGTCTGCTCCAGGGAATGCTCGGCGCGCTCCAGATCCTCCAACTGACGCTGACGCATCTCCCGGGCATGCTGGATGGCCTGCTCGACCCGGGTGATCTCCGCCCCCGTGCTGTAATAGCGCGCCTGTACCTCGTTGAAGGCCTCGCTGGCCTCGGTCTGACGCTCACGCTCTGCCTCCAGCTCCTTTTCCAGGCTCCGCTGGTGGCTGATCTCGGCCTGCATGCGGTTCTCGATCTCGGCCAGGCGACGGTCCTGGCTCTCCAGACCGCCATCCAACTCCCGCACCCGCAGGGCCAGCAGCTGAGCCCGCAGCTCCCGCTCCTCGGCCTTGAGCTGCTTGTATTTCTCGGCGGTGCGCGCCTGGCGGTCCAGGTGGTTGAGCTGCTTTTCCACCTCCTCGCGCAGATCACTGAGGCGTTCCAGGTTCTCGCGGGTATGGCGAATCCGGTTCTCGGTCTCCCGCCGGCGCTCCTTGTACTTGGAGATCCCCGCGGCCTCTTCCAGAAACACCCGCAACTCTTCCGGCTTGGCCTCGATGAGACGGCTGATCATCCCTTGCTCGATAATGGCGTAACTGCGCGGACCCAGGCCGGTCCCCAGGAAAATATCCTGAATATCGCGCCGACGGCAGCGAGAGCCATTGAGATAGTAGCTGGAGGTACCGTCACGGGACACCTGACGACGCACGGAAATCTCGTTGTAGCCGGCGTACTGCCCGCCCACGGACCCGTCGGAATTATCGAAGACCAGTTCGATGGAGGCGGTGCCCACCGGCTTGCGGCTGGTGGAGCCGTTGAAGATCACATCGGCCATGGAATCACCGCGCAGGTGCTTGGCGGAGCTCTCCCCCATGACCCAGCGCACGGCATCGATGACATTGGATTTGCCACAGCCGTTGGGACCGATGATGCCGGTCAACGGCGTGGGAAAGGTGATGGTGGTCGGATCGACGAAGGATTTGAATCCGGCCAGTTTGATCTTGCTCAGTCGCATGAATTTTCCGTCATTCAGGGGCCCCGCGCGGCGATGCTCGCGGCCGGGGCCGAAATAATCCGGGCTCTGGGGCCAAAACAATCCCGGCATTGTAATGTAAAGCCGGGTCCGGTTTAATCCCGTTCCGGGCGGGCGGCGAAGAATCCGATCACTGCCCCCGCTCAGCCAGTGACATCCATTTCCCGACAGCGGAGCACATCGTGAGCACCACTCCCAGCAAGACCCTGGAAACCTTTCCCAATCCCAGGCCCGGCCGTGACTTTACCATCCGGATGGAAATTCCGGAATTCACCTGCCTCTGCCCCAAGACCGGCCAGCCGGATTTCGCCACCATCGAATTGGCCTACGTCCCCGACGAGCTCTGTGTGGAACTGAAGTCCCTCAAGCTCTACATCTGGGCCTTCCGCGACGAAGGCGCCTTTCACGAGGATGTGACCAATCAGATCCTGGACGATCTGGTGGCCACGATTTCGCCCAAGTTCATGCGCGTGACCGGCGATTTCAACGTCCGGGGCGGCATCTGGACCAAAGTGGTGGCCGAGCATCGGGCGCCGGACTGGCAGGCCCCTGCGCCGGTTGAACTGCCCTGAGGCCTGAGCGGCCATGGCACCTTGCGTGCCCCGTGCCCTTTCTGTATAACCTGCCACTGATCGGCTATCGCCATCACTTGCATCGGAGATCAGGGATGAACCACCGAACCCTGCCCCGGGCCTGACCGGTTGCAGGGCTGAAAGCCGCTTTCAGCATGGGGAGTCAAGGGCCATGGCTGCAAAGAAATCCAGCAAGAAAAAAACATCGACCCGGAAAAAGGCCGCGAAAAAGACCGTGACGAAGAAAAAGACCGCCAAGAAGACCGCCGCGAAAAAGACAGCCGCGAAGAAGGCCGCCAGCAAGAAGGCGACCAGGAAGAAGACGGTGACCGCCGGTACCGTGGCCGCGGATACGGGCATCAAGCCCTATGAGCCTCGCAAGGGCGAGGAGTACATGAACGAGGACCAGCGGGAGCATTTCCGTCAGATTCTGCTGGCCTGGAAATACGATCTGATGGAGGAAGTCGACCGCACCGTCCACCACATGCAGGACGAGGCCGCCAACTTCCCCGATCCCAGTGACCGCGCCACCCAGGAGTCCGAGTTCAGCCTCGAGCTGCGGGCCCGTGACCGGGAGCGGAAGCTAATCAAGAAAATCGACGAGTCCCTGCAGGCGATCAAGGAAGACGATTACGGCTTCTGTCATTCCTGTGGCATCGAGATCGGCATTCGCCGGCTTGAGGCCCGCCCCACGGCGACGCTGTGCATCGACTGCAAGACCCTGGACGAGATTCGCGAGAAGCAGATGATCGGCTAGCAAGCCGGCAAGATTCTCAGGTCCTGCCCGGCCCCGGCAGTCGCCGGGGTCGGATCACCGAACCCGCCGGAGGCTCCGACAGCCGCATGTCAGACGCCGTTTCCCGGACCCCCTACACCGGCCGCTTTGCCCCCTCTCCCACCGGCCCGCTGCACTTCGGCTCCCTGCTCGCCGCCACCGCCAGCTATCTGGAAGCGCGCCGCCACGGAGGCCGCTGGCTGCTCCGCATTGACGACATCGACCCGCCCCGTGAGGCAGCCGGCGCCCGCGACGAGATACCCCGCACCCTGGAAGCATTTGGCTTTGAATGGGACGGGCCGATCATTCTCCAATCCACCCACCTGGACCGTTACCAGGCAGCTCTGGAGCAGCTGCTGGCGGGCGGCCTGGCTTATCCCTGCGCCTGCACCCGCCGGGAAGTGCGCGCCGTCGCCCGCGAGGGCGTGGACGGGCCGATCTATCCCGGCACCTGCCGAAACGGCATGCCACCGGGACGGGAAGGCCGCGCCATCCGCCTGTCCACTCATGAGGCCCAGATCGAATTCAAGGATGACTACCAGGGCCCGATAGCAGTGGACCTGGAAGCGCAGATGGGGGATTTCGTCATTCGTCGTGCGGATGGGCTGTTTGCCTATCATCTTGCCGCAGCGGTGGATGACGGTGATGGGGAGATCAGTCATGTGGTGCGTGGCATTGATCTGCTTTACAGCGCCCCGCGCCAGATTCACCTCATGCACTGCCTGGGCCTGACCCCGCCCTGCTACGCCCATCTGCCGGTTATCCTTAACCGGGAAGGCCAAAAGCTCAGCAAACAGACCGGCGCCACCGGCCTGGACACCGGCCAGGCCCCCGCCCTCCTCTTCCACGCCCTGCGCACCCTCGGCCAGGCGATCCCCGAGCCCCTGCAAGGCGCTACGCTGGAAGAGATCTGGGCGTGGGCGCTGGAGCATTGGGATAGTGAGCCGCTGCAGGGCCGCGATGTAATCGGCGAGGTGCCGGCGGTGGGCTGAGGGCTTGCGTTGGTGGGCATCGAATAGCTTAGTGCCCTTGGATGCTGGTGACGGGGGCGCTTCGGTCATTTCGAATGGCGTTGATTGGGGTCAGTACCCTGCGTTGCCGGTGACGGATTGCATTCCGGCCTAGGTGGCGACAGGCCTTTCCAGGAACGTATATGGTCTCCTCCCCCATTGCAAGGCTCCGTGAACTGGATGACAGGGACAGGATTGCTGCCGTATATCCGGCCTCTGGATGAGGGCGCTTTCGGGCCCTCGGGCCTCAATG
>NZ_SLKM01000220.1:0-5013 GCF_007134575.1 Natronospira sp. | reverse complement strand
TATCAAGCGGGCCACGTATTCGGACGCCCCGAAGGCTCTCGAGCAGCTACAGGCTTGGGGTCTTAATGCCCTATCAAGCGGGCCACGTATTCGGACTCTACGGCTCCAGAATAGCCCTGGATTCAGGGGCTTGCAAGGGGGTTTCCCGAAAATCCAAAACTGCCGCCAGGAAAAGTACATGAGCCTGCAATCTTGAGCCCTCCCTTGGGCCAATCAACCCACAAAAAGTCACATCATACCGCCCTCCAATATGACGTCTCCGAATATTCTTCTGCAACCGTATCCGGGGCCTGCTGGAAGCGTTCGGCCAGTCTGCCGCTGACGCCATCCAGTGAAAGCGGGTTGCGGACCAATGCCGATTCCTCGCCAGCCGGCAGCTCGAGGATCTGGATGTCATCACCATCCGCCGGGTCGCAGTGGGTTTCGAGTTCGCGGGCCAGGGCGGCCATGCCGGCCTGGCTCAGGCGGGTTGCGAAAACCGAGTACTGCACCCGGAATGCATGGTCTTCAAGGCACCCGGCTATCCGCCTGCGACGGCGGGCACAAGTGATGTCATAGGCGATCAGCCAGTCACGCTTTCTGTTGCTCATGATCAAAGCTCCCGGATCAGATGGTAGATCGATTGAAGAAGCTGTCGGCGAATGCCATGCCGGAGCCCCGCCCAGTGATTGGCCACCGCCCTGCGGGCGGCAGGATTCATGCGACAGCCATGTTGCGTGGCTTTGCTGAACTGATCAGAGCGAAGAATGCCCTGGGAGAAGAGCTCCTGGGTCATCAGCTCCACCCGATGCCGCACCACTTCCATCAAATCACAGGCCAGGGCCGGGCGATTCCAGTCGGCTTCGTGGAGATAGCCCTGCATGGGGTCCAGGCCCACCTGATGGCAGACGGTTTCGGCTTCCCGCACGAGAATGGTGGAGAGGTAGGACAGCACGGCGTTGGCCGGGTCCCTGGGCGGGCGGCGGTTGCGGCCGGCAAAGCCCGCCGAGGCGGGCAGGCAGCGGCCCCAGGCCTGGAAGTAGGCGCGGGTGGCACGGCCTTCCAGGCCCCGCAGGCGGGCGAGGCTGCCGGCGGCGCCGAGCTTTCTGCGGCTGGACCGGGCAATGGCGGCCGCGCGAATCAGCTCGCGGCGGTGTTCGGGCCGGCGGCGGGCGAGCAGACGCAGGACGGCCTGCTGGCCCCTGAGACGAGCAGCCACAAAGGGCCGGGCCAGGGCAAGGCTGCGGGCCGGGTCGATGGCAGCCAGATACTGGTCGCGCCGGCGCCGGGCGGTGGCCCCGGGCGGGGCGGCCATGACACAGGCCCTGCCCTTTCTGGCCGGCAGGGCGGTGACCGGGATGCCGGCCTCGCTGAGGTGACAGAGCAGGCTGGAATCCAGTTGCACCTTGCTGGACAGCAGCAGGCCATCCATCTGGCTGAAGGGGATGCGGTGGCGCAGGCCCTGCTCATCGTGGACCAGCAGGCTCTGGCGTTCCCGGCTCAGGCGAAGGCGGGGCTTGTCAATGACAACGGTATGCATGGGCGGATCCTCTATTGTTGCTAGGGGCCACCGGCGTGGCCGGCTTTCAGATGAGAATGGCCTGATGAGGCTGGGGTGGGCCGGCCAGGCCCTGTATGGCGGCCTCTTCCGGGGCCTTTCTGACCACCGTGATGATGAGGCGGTCTTCGCGGGTGGCAATCCGGCTCAGGGCTAGGGTCAGCAGGCGGCGATCTTCCGCGCTCAGATGACAGAGGCGGACCGAGCCCTGGTAGTGGATGCAGAAGGGCTCGACCAGGCGGTCGAAGGCGATGCGGCGTTCATTGTCGCTGGTATCCCAGCTGATGAAGGTCAGTTGCGTGGCGCGGGACATGGGCCTCTCCGGTCTGGGTGAATTCACTGGTATAACGGCAAATTCATGCACCACAAGCCCCCGGCAGCGGCAACGCGACATTGCCTGTCGCATCGCCACGCCGGGCTGGTGCCCGGGCTCAATGGATCGGGATGGCGTCGGCTGACTGGCCTGGCGTTGATGCTTTCGCCGGGGTGGACGGATCGATGGATTCGATCAGCCGGGCTTCCAGGTCCGGGGGCAGGCGGACACAGTCGCCGGCCTCGTAGACCGAGATCCAGTCACTGAACAGATACAGGCCGCCGGGCGCGAAATGGGCGGCAAAACGAAAGCGCAGGGGCTGAATCTCCAGCACCCCGTAGCTCGGAACACCCCAGCGGCGAAAAGCGGACTGATGCCAGTCGATGCCGTTCCAGCGGCAGTGATGACGCAGGCTGCTCAGGCGGTACTGGCAGTGGCTGCGCTGCTCCCGGAGCAGACGGTAGCGGCCCCGGCGGATTCGGTCGGCCCAGCCAACATGGCAACACAGGGCATCGCGGTAGACCGGCCCGTCCGGCAGGTCACCGAGAAAGACATCCACGGTCACCGCCCCCTGCACACCCGGCATGACGAATCGCTTCATGGCTACCCCCTTTTCTCTGGCTGTGGTCCCATTGCGAACGGCTCATTCGCGAACGGCCCATTGGACCCACGGCCTGTTCCTGACCGCCCGTACAGGCGCGGGTTCCCCGAAAACAGGCCGCTGCAAGCTTGCAGGATTCGGCAGGAAGAAAACGGGGCCGTCTCGTGGCCCCGACGGTCGGCCCCCGGCAAGGAGTCGCTTCAGTGAGCGCGAAAACACCGTGACCGACTGCGGGCGTTACCAAGCCACTGGGCCCGCGCTGGCTGCTCCGTATTGGCCCCCGGAGCCGGGTGATTCGGTGCCGGCCTGTCCGGCCAGGCGACAGGAATCAGTGTAGTGGCCGGTGATGAAAAGGGGGCCCTTTGCAAGCTTGCAGCCCGGTTTGGTGGCAGGTCAGACAGGCAAGGGAACCTCTGATCAATGCACCAGGCGTGGAGAAATACTCTGGGGCAGAGGGGCCCTGTCCCGGTCTTCTGACAGGGGGGCGATCCACAACTCATCCATGTTGATGGTGAAAAAGTGGGGGTTTTCCAGCTCCTGGCCGGCACGCACCCGCTCGGCGATGACCGCCAGCAACTGGTTGATGGTCTCGCAGTTCCTGCGGGTGTCGGGACTGAGCGGCAGGCAGTCATAGGCTTTCAGTGTCAGGCCCTCTCCGTCATCGTGAAAATCGAGAGCCAGGCTGTCCGCCTTCTCCTGGCTGAAGTACACCGCCAGGGTCATCTCGCCGCCTTCGTTGACCACCATGGTCTCGTTGATGGTGAACGCCGCCATCTCGCAGCTCATCCCGGCCACCAGTGACGAGGGCGCGCTTTCATGGTAATCGGCGAGCGAGATCCGGCGCCGGTCCGGTTCGTCCCCGGCGGGCACGCTGTCTTCCGGCGCCTGCCCGGTCTTTTGCGGGCGTTCCCGTTCGGTGAACTGCTTGATGGCCTCGGCCTGGGGGGTGAGGGTCGGGTCCGGCTCGTGGTCCGGATCCGGATCCAGGCTTTCCTCGGGGGGCTGCCAGGCCGGGGGCATTGCCAGGCCGGGGTAGCGCTTTCGATCATAGGGCGTCGACAGCCCCTGTCTCAGGGCGCAGGGCAGGGCCTTGCCGCTTCGCTGGAAAAGGATCATGTGCGGGTTTTCCGGCTCCTCGCCCCGGAATACCGCCTCCTCGATCGCCTGGAGCAGGACACAGAGGGGTGATTGCCCCGGGAAATCGGCATCGTGGTGAACATGGTCGTAGGGCAGGGCCATTTCCGCAAAGGGGCCGACGAGCAGGTCGACCACCCCGGGCCGGGTATCGTCAAAGAAAACCCCAAGCTCCAGCTCATCCCGGTCCGGATGGGCACGGAAAAGATCCCTGACCCGGCCAGGCACCTTCTCGATCGAGACCGCCTCGATCCAGTCGCCCGGGCGACGGTCACGGGCCCAGGACGGTACTGCCAGTTTCCCTGTTGCGTCTTGCGACTTCTCCCAGCGATTGAATCGATTGCCCGGCTTTTCCTTCATGCTGTTCCCCCTTTATCTGGCCTGAACCTGAAATGCTTCAGGCACCATGTTTCGACTACCTGGCGGCCCGGGCGCGCAGTGCCCTGGCGACTGACTCGTGAATGGATACCGCCACCAGCAGTGCAAGGCCCAACACCCCCGCAAGGATACCAATATTGACCATCACACCATCGCCGGAAGGTGGCGTGATCATAATGAAACGGGTCACCACCCCGCTGGCGAAGTACTCGCCCCAGCTGGAGAGACAGGTCGCCAGGAGCATGGTGGCCGGCAGCGTGAGCGGGCTCCTCTCAACCATCTCCGCATACAGTCCCGAGGCGATACCCAGACAGCAGCCCGCGGCCAGCGCCACATGCGCCGGCCCACGCCATGATTCCGGAACGAAAGCACCCAGCAGGCCCAGGCCCGTCTCCATGTAATGCCAGGCCACGCCGTTGATGATCGGCATGGGAAAGGGCTCACCGGCCAGCCAGTACAGGGCCAGCAGCTTGGTGGCCGCATCGAGCCCAATCAGGCCAAGCAGTACCACGGGCACCGTCCAGGTACCCGGCAGGGTCAATAGCTTTTTCATGCACAGCCCTCCGGCAGACAGAACCCAATCGTTCGCGCCCGCGGACGCGATAGGGCGCATTGAAGCAGTTCGGGGCCAATCGTGGCGGGGCTGCAAGCTTGCAGGAAAGCTCCTGCAGCGGAAAGCCGGGTTGATTGGATAGACTGTCTGATCATGCGGGATAGCGATCAAGGGGGCGCAACGCCAATGGCCAAGGACTTCATCTGCATTGCAACCGGCAACGGTGTCGCCAATTTGCCCGTGCTGCTGGATCTTGCAAAGCCCGAGGACAAGATCCACTGGCTGGCATCGCCCCAGGCGACGGAACAGGAGTGGATAAAGCATCCTCATCAAATCCTGTGGGACCGCGGCTTCAGAAATCAGGACGTGCTGCGCGGCATGGCCCACGCCCACGACATCCACCGCGGACTCAGCAAGCATATCGATCATTTCAGTGATGAGGTGATTCTGGTCAGCAATGGCGGTACCAAGCCCATGCAGATCGCTGCCTGGGAGGC
>NZ_SLKM01000062.1:0-5025 GCF_007134575.1 Natronospira sp. | reverse complement strand
TCCCTGGTCTCTTTTCCAGGGGAGCTGGGTGCCCATCACTCAGACGCAATGCAATTACTTTTTCCTTCTCCCAGCTTCTGTCTTTTTGCCACGAACCCTTCGAGCTTCCGGCTATTTTGTTCTGCAACGGCAAATATCAATCGAAAATCGAATACTATTTTATAGTGTGTCAAAAAACCTGTTCCCGGATGATCGGGATTTTGAAGATGGGCGTTTCATTTGTGTTATTTGCATTAAATTACATGCAAACTGATACAAAGGTAATCAATGCCTATGAAAAAATGGATCAAGTGATCCAATAGGTTTTTTACCAAGATCGAAGGGTTGGAACAATGTGAAATAGACCAATTACGCAAAAGATCACAGAAAGTCTCCGGAATCGTTCACAACAGACATTGTCCGTGGAGTTAAAAAAAGCGGACAGGTATTTTACCTGCCCGCTGTGGGGAAATATATGTTGGGGTTGATTTTTACATCATACCACCCATGCCACCCATTCCCGGATTCATTGGAGGCATATCCGCTTTTTCTTCTTTTATGTCTGCAAGTACGCACTCAGTGGTGAGCAACATGCCAGCTATCGAAGAAGCATTTTCTAGTGCTACGCGGGTCACTTTGGTGGGATCGATCACACCTGAGCTGTAGAGATTTTCGAAGACACCTGTCTGGGCGTTATATCCATAATCATCTTTCCCTTCTTTTACTTTTTGGACGATGATGGAGCCTTCTACTCCTGCATTTTCAACGATCATCCTGAGCGGTTCTTCAAGTGCTCTGCGTACAATGGTTGCACCTGTATCTTCGTCGGCATTGTCGCCTTTGAAATCATCCAGTGATTTCAAAGCACGGATGTATGCGATGCCTCCTCCCGGCACGATTCCTTCTTCAACGGCGGCTCGTGTGGCGTGCAATGCATCATCGCAGCGGTCTTTTTTCTCTTTCATTTCTACTTCGCTGGCAGCGCCAACATATAATACAGCCACTCCACCGGCAAGCTTGGCCAGGCGCTCCTGGAGCTTTTCCCTGTCATAATCGCTGGTGGTATTCTCAATTTGCGTTTTGATCTGGTTTACACGTGCCTTGATATTGTCTTTGTCGCCTTTGCCGCTAACGATTGTGGTATTGTCTTTGTCGATGGTGACTTTTTCGGCACTTCCCAAGTGGCTGAGGTCGGTGTTCTCAAGCTTGTAGCCCTGCTCTTCACTGATGACGGTTCCACCGGTTAGGATGGCAATGTCTTCAAGCATCGCCTTCCTGCGATCGCCAAAGCCAGGAGCTTTAACAGCACCAATCTTTAATGAGCCACGCAGCTTATTCACCACCAGGGTTGCAAGTGCTTCACCGTCTACATCCTCTGCAATGATCAGCAGGGGCTTACCTGTCTGAACAACTTTTTCGAGCACTGGCAGGAAGTCCTTCATCGTGCTGATCTTCTTGTCATAAATGAGGATGTACGGATCTTCAAACACTGCTTCCATTTTGTCAGTGTCAGTTACAAAGTAAGGGGAAATGTAACCGCGGTCAAACTGCATGCCTTCCACCACATCAACATGTGTTTCGGTACCCTTGGCTTCCTCGATGGTGATCACACCTTCTTTTTTTACTTTCGACATCGCTTCAGCGATAAGTTTACCAATACTTTTGTCGTTATTGGATGAAATGGTAGCCACCTGCTCAATCTTTTCGATGCTGTCACCCACTTCTTTTGATTGTGATTTAAGGTTTTCAATAATTTTGACAACAGCTTTGTCGATGCCACGTTTCAGGTCCATTGGGTTGGCTCCTGCCGCCACGTTTTTGAGACCGGCAGAGATGATAGCCTGTGCAAGTACAGTAGCGGTGGTTGTGCCATCACCTGCTACATCGGCAGTTTTGCTTGCCACTTCTTTCACCATTTGTGCGCCCATGTTTTCTACGGCGTCTTCCAGTTCAATTTCCTTTGCCACAGTAACACCGTCCTTTGAGATGGCAGGTGCACCGAATTTCTTATCCATGATCACGTTACGGCCTTTGGGGCCCAATGTTACCTTTACTGCGTTTGAAAGCTTGTCAACACCACGTTTGAGTGCATTGCGCGCTTCCAGGTTGAAGGTTATTTCTTTTGCCATGATTTTCTGTTTTTATTTGGTTATTAATTTTATGATTGCTTAGATTACTGCATAGATGTCAGATTCACGCATGATCAGATAATCTGTTCCATCAAAGTTCAGCTCTGTACCGGCATATTTTCCGTATAGTACATTGTCGCCTACTTTGAGGGTAACGGGATTGTCTTTGGTGCCTTCACCAACGGCAACAACGGTGCCTTTCTGAGGCTTTTCCTTTGCAGTGTCAGGGATGATAATCCCCCCGGAGGTTTTTTCTTCGGCAGGAGCCGGCTGTACCAAGACACGGTCAGCTAAAGGTTTGATGTTTACTTTTGTCATTTTTAAATAATTTTCAGGTTATACAATATGTTTTATGATGTAATTGTACGACTCACAATTCCACTGCGGCCATCCTCACATATTGTGCCAAAGCATCAGGAACGAATTGTCAAGGTCAAAATAACATGTTATTGATGTGGTAACAAAAAAAATGTCAGAATGGAGTGCCATTCTGACATTTTTTTGACAGCAAAGCTGCTTAGTCTTCAATTTCGGGGCTTACCGGCATTGTGCCAATTTCATCGACGTCATCCGGAATAGTTGCAGGCGAAGGAGCAGGGAAGTCCATTGGCCTTGTGTCGCCTGCAGGTACCAGGTCAAGAATTTCACTTTGTACACCCTGGTGTATTTCGCTGCGTGGAATCACAAAAGTAGATGACAGTGTTAATAACAACAACACAATGGCAAGCGTCCAGGTTGCTTTTTCAAGAAAGTCAGTTGTTTTTCGTACACCCATCACCTGATTGGATGACGAGAAGTTGGATGCAAGGCCACCGCCCTTGGCGTTTTGCACCAACACGATCATCACCAGCAGGATGCAGGTGATAAGGATCAATACAGATATTAATACGTAGGTACCCATTGTTTTTGATTTTTAATTGTTCTGATTTCGTATGATTTTCAATTTTTTTGCAAAGTAACTGCTTTTTTCCGGAAACATCAAACTTAATTTGTGATAAATCATTTCCGCCTCTTGATTTTTCCCCTGCTGCAGCAAAATCTCTGCCAATGTCTCGCTTGCTACATCGGCCTTATATGCAATGCTTTCAGCAGCAATATCACCCTCAGGAATCTCTTTGCCACGTGCTTCTATGCGTGGATTTTGTTCCAAAAACTTGTCAATGATGGCCTGTTGCCGTCGTTTGCGTTCGCTGATTATTTCCGCTTCATCTTCATACAGTTTACTTGAAACTATTTGGTTATCTTGAGCTTCAAATCCAATTTGTGGTGTTGTCTTGCTTTTTTCATGTAGCAGTGAGTGTTTGTCATCCAAATAATTTTGAAAGACACGTCTGTCAGGTGCAATGGCTGAAGATATGTTATGATGATATTCAAAAACAGAGCTTTTGCCTGGCATAAGAGCTTTGGTCAGCAGCATCCGGAACGGCTGGCAATACGGGTAATTCTCCACCATCTTTTCTAAAAACTCTATGGATTCGTTATCCGGAAGTTGCTGATAATTGATCAGTTTAATAAGCTTTTGTTGCATGTCGATATCCTTTTACCAGTTAACAACAGCCTGGTTGAATATGTCTTCTGTCAGCTCCTGAATGATAAGGTCGATGGCGTCATTCTCAACTTGTGAAAGGCTCAGGTTGCTGTCGTAATCATAAAACCTTGAGAAGTTGCGGCTAAAGTCATTTCCAGGCTCAAATTCATTAAAAAAGTTCACCCTTACCGTAATCGTGAGACGGTTCATGGCTGCCCTGTCGTCGCCGGTTATGGCGATAGGCTCAGTGCGGTAATTGGTGATGCTGCCTTCAAAGTGAAGATGGCCAACTCCTTCTACCATACGCAAATTTGTTTGTCGCAGAAACTTATCTTGCAGGCCCTCAGTGAAGCGTTGGCTGAGCGTTGGTTGTACAAGTGGCGCATCATTCGGGAAATAACTCACTGAAATGGTCTCAGCTTGTGGAGGAATACTAGCACCGGTGAAGGAGTAAACGCCACATGCACAGACAATTGCGCCGATTATTGTTGATATAAAGAAAAGTTTTATTCGGTTCATGGTTGCGGGTTCATTGTTACGGGTATCTGGTTGCTAATTTCTAATTTCTGGTTCAGTGTTGAGACAAGGCATGCCTTGTCTTTACGTTCAGGGTGCCTGGGTTTTCTATTCACGTTAGGGTTCTTCTTTTGAGCCCGCGCGAACCCTTCCAGCTTCGAGCTTTTTTCACTCTATATCATATTCCTTGATCTTACGATAAAGCGTTCTTTCGGAGATGCCGAGTTCGCGGGCTGCCTTTTTTCGCCGGCCGCTATGTTTTTGTAATGCTTTTTCGATCAGATCTTTCTCCTTTTTCTGTATAGAAAGGCTCTCTTCAATATATTCGTGTTGAGCCTCCTCGTAGCTTTCAATCACATCATGGTTGTTATCATTGCTGCGAATGTTTTCCGGGTTCTCATTGTAAACCTGGGGCAAGTCTCTGTCGTGGTAAAGTTTTTTAATCAGGTGTGCGTTTTCTTCACGAAAATCACCTGATAACTGCCCGTTGCGAAGCATTTGCATGATGATTTTTTTCATGTCTGTTATGTCGCGTTTCATTTCAAAAAGCAACTTGTAAAGTATTTCTCTTTCGCTGAGGCTCTCAACCTTGCTGTTTACTTCGCTGAAAAGTACAGGCAGCATGTTCTCCTGTTTGTCTGCCAGGTAATGATTGATGGTGTCGCTGGTAAGGTACCTGTCTTTTTCAATTACCGAGATTTGCTCAGCCAGATTTTTCAGTTGTCGGACATTGCCTGACCACCTGTGATTTACTAGTTGCCGCTCAGCATCTTCGCTAAGCTGCAATGGGGGTATGCGGTATTTTTCTGCAAAATCAGACGAAAACTTCTTGAAAAGCATCACGATATCATCCTTGCGCTCCCGAAGCGCTGG